>JAICIT010000475.1 GCA_025960445.1 Bradyrhizobium sp.
CGATCTCGTCACCAGCGGGGACAAGATTTGCGACGAAATGACCCTGCTCCCGACGCCGGGCCACAGCCCTGGACACATGAGCATTCATATCCGATCGAACGGTGAAGAGGCGCTGCTCACCGGTGATGTCGCCCATCACCCGTGCCAGATGGCGCATCTCGAATGGTCATCGACCGCGGATTCAGACCCTGTGCAATCGGCCGTGACCCGGCGTGAATTGTTCTCGCGCTTCGCCGATCGCCGCGTGCTGGTGATCGGCGGCCATTTCGATGGCGGGCACATCCAGCGCGAGGGCGGCGCCTTCAGGTTCGCGGTTTAGGACCGGGGGTTTGATAATCGGCACTTGGCCTGAGATCGGGCCAAACCGCGCCCCGGCCGTGCGCAGTCAGCAGTTGAATTTCCCCGCGCGCTGTTCCAAGAAGCATCCAAGCAACATTGTCGCAGGGAGTGATAAGAAAATGAAGCTTGTTCGTTACGGAGCTATTGGGCAGGAAAGGCCCGGCCTGATCGACAAATCGGGTCAACTGCGCGATCTCTCGGCCTATGTGAAGGACCTTGATGGCGAGGCCTATTCACCGGCCTCGTTGGCCAAATTGGCTGCGATCGACCCCGCATCGCTCCCCGCCGTCAACGGCAAGCCCCGGCTCGGCGCGCCCGTTACCGGCATCTCGAAATTCGTCGCCATAGGGCTCAACTATAGCGACCACGCCAAGGAGACCGGCAACGCAATTCCGTCGGAGCCAATTTTCTTCCTCAAGGCAAACACCGCGCTGAGCGGCCCGAACGATCCGGTTGAAAAGCCGCGTGGCTCAACCAAGCTCGACTGGGAAGTCGAAATCGCTGCAATCATCGGCAGCACCGCCAAATACGTCTCCGAATCCGACGCGCTCAATCACGTCGCCGGCTATTGCGTTTGCAATGATGTGTCCGAGCGCAATTTCCAGATCGAGCGTTTGGGTCAATGGACCAAGGGCAAGTCGCATGACACGTTCGGTCCTGTCGGCCCGTGGCTTGTCACCAAGGATGAAATCCCGGACGTACAGAAGCTTTCGATGTGGCTCGACGTGAACGGCAAGCGTCGCCAGACCGGATCAACCGCCACCATGATCTTCTCGATGGCGAAGTGCATTTCCTACGTCTCGCAATTCATGACCCTGCGTCCCGGCGACATCGTCACCACGGGCACGCCACCCGGCGTCGGCACCGGCATGAAGCCGCCGCAGTTCCTCAATGTAGGCGACGTGGTCACGCTGGGCATCGAAGCACTCGGTGAGCAGCGGCAGGAAATCATCGCAGCGTAAGGCTGATCTGACAACCAGCATTGCAAGGAGCGTGAGCGACGAAGCGATCCGGACTCCGTCTATCCGTTCTGGATTGCTTCGCCGGGCCTGGCATTCGCTGCATTCGTACGAACCGTCGGCTCCTGACGAATTCTCGTTAAGAGCCATTCTCAAGGATATCCCATGAAACTGTCTTTTTCGCCGGCCTCGCCATTCGCCCGCAAAGTTCGCATCGCCGCGATCGAGCTCGGACTGATCGACAAGATCGAATTCGTTCCGGAGACCGTGGTTCCGGGGCAGGCGAACGAAAAATATTCCAGGGTTACGCCCTTGAAGAAGTTGCCGGTGCTGATGCTGGACAATGGCGACGTCATCCTCGATTCCTATGTCATCGTCGAATATCTGGATGAGCTGGCCGGCGGCGGAAAACTTATCCCCGCATCAGGAGCGGCACGATGGAAGGTCAAGAGCGACCATTCGATGCTGCAGGGCATGCTCGATTCGATGCTGCTGTGCCGCTACGAACAGATGGTGCGGCCGGAGCCGTTGCGCTGGAAGGCTTGGGGCGAGGATCACTGGAACCGGGCCTGGAGCGGCATGGCGCGATTCGAGAACCAAAGCGATATGCTGTCTCGACCATTCGATGTTTCGCAGATCGCGCTCACTTGCGTGCTCGGCTATGCCGACTTTCGTTTTTCCGATTGCGGCTGGCGCAAGGCATACCCCAAGCTCGACGCCTTCCACGAAAAGATGCTTGCTCGTCCCTCGGTGAAGATTTCGCTACCTCCCGCCGCCTGAGTTGATCGCTTGACCATCAAACTCGCCATCGACGACCTCACGATCCACCGCATCGTCGAGCAGGAAACCACCTTCCTGCCGGCGCTGGAAATGCTGCCCGGCTTGACGCCGGAGTTGCTGGAAGAGAACAAGCCGTGGATGCGCCAGGCGAACGCTATCGATGAAGCCGATGTGCTGATTCTGTGCTTTCAGTCCTACGTCGTCAAAACGCCCCATCATACAATTCTGGTCGATAGCTGCATCGGTAACGACAAGCCGCGACCGTTGCGCCCGAAATGGAACATGAAGACCGACGCCACCTACATGCGGGCGCTGGCGGTTGCTGGTGTTTCCGTCGATGACATCGATTATGTGATGTGCACGCATCTGCATGTCGATCACGTCGGCTGGAACACGCGACTGGAAAATGGGCGATGGGTGCCGACATTTCCGAATGCGCGCTACCTGTTTGCCAGGGATGAATTCGATTACTGGACCGAACAGCACGCCAAAACGCCGATTGCGCCGTTTGGGGATAGCGTGCTGCCGGTCGTCGAAGCCAAGCAGGCCGAGATCGTGAACTACGATTTCGAGATCGGTGATCATGCCCGCATTCTGCCGACACCGGGCCATACGCCGGGACATGTTGCGTTCGCGTTTGGACGCGGCAAGGATAGCGCGGTAGTCGCGGGCGACCTGATGCACTCGCCGTTGCAGGCTCGCTATCCACAACTCTCCGCGAAATTTGACGTCGATGGAACCCAGGCCGCAACGACGCGGCGCAATTTCCTGGAGCGCTATTGCGACACGGATACGCTGTGCTGCACGGCGCATTTCCCCTCGCCCTCAACCGGAAAAATCCGCCGCTGGGGCGACGGATTTTCCTGCAAGGCGATTTAGAACGCCTTCGAGCGAAGTGAGTACGGCTCGCGCGAGCCAAACGCCTCAACCGAAGATTCCGGCCATCATTCGAACAGGCTCGGCGTGTGGTTGACCACCGCGCCTTCGATCGCCAGCATCTTGAGCTTGGTCACAACCCCGCCATTGGCGGAGAAGCCGCCCGGCTTGCCGCCGGCGGCGAGCACCCGATGACAGGGCACCACGATCGGACAGGGATTGCGTCCGAGCGCCTGACCGACATCGCGCGACAGCTCGAC
>JAICIT010000476.1 GCA_025960445.1 Bradyrhizobium sp.
GAATGCCATGCTGAGCGATCAGCATAATGAGAATGATGCAGACGAGGAGCCCGGCGACGCTTTTCCAGAACAGCAATGGATTGCGTTCGATCAGAGGCCGAGCCGACGAGTCCAAATATTTTCCGTTCGGGTGGCGAAGATCGAAAGTGTATTCGGAGAGGCTTTCGTACCGCTTGTCGGGGTCCGGATGCACCGCCCTCTGCAGTGCCCCGTCAATCCATGCGGGAATGTCGGGGTTCTCGCCGCGCGCGGAGTGGTATCTCAATTTGCTGAACTGCGACCTGGTTCTTGCCTTTGCAATCTGGGCGCCGTACGGCAATTTCCCTGTCAGCATCTGATAGGTGATCACGCCAAGCGAGAACATATCCGAGCGCGGCGAGCCGCCCTCGCCGAGAAAATATTCGGGCGCGGTATATTGAGCCGTACCCAAAATTTCGTCGTGACGGAGCGGCGCGGCTTCGGCGACACCGGCGATTTTTGTAGAGCCAAAATCGATAATCTTCGCCGTCCCGGTCTTGTCGATCATGATGTTGTCGGGCCTGACGTCCTGATGCAGCATCTCCTTGCGATGAAACGCGCGCAAACCCTTCGCGATCTGCTCGACGATGCCGCGCACCTTTTCCAGATCCGGCTTCGGATGATCGATCATCCATTGCGTCAGCGTCTGGCCCTCGACGAACTCAGTGACGACGTAAAGATAATTGCGCTTTCTGGCAGGCAAGAAGGTTTTCAGGACGTGGGGACTATCGATCCGGCGGGCCACCCACTGTTCCATCATCAATCGCCTGAGGTAAGCCGGATCGTCTCGCAAGTCGATTGAGGGAATTTTTATGGCGACGAGCGCATCGGTTTCGGTGTCTACCGCCAAATAGATGTGGCTGCGGCTGCTGCCATGCAGCTCCCTGACGACACGATAGCCGTCGAACATCGCCCTCGCTTCGAGCAGCGGTGGCAACGGCAATTCGAACGATCGCCCCAGGATGTCGCTCGCCTCGCCATCCGGCACTTCATCGATCCGGACGATCTGGACCGTGAGATTGTCCGGACTGCCACGCTCGAACGCCTCGTCGACAATGATGGTTGCGGCTCTGTCCAGGTCGTGCGGATGGTCGTCGATCGCGCTGGCGACGACGCGCGGGCTGACGTGTTCGTAAACCCCATCGGTCGCCAGCACGAACACGTCGCCTCTTTCGACTTGAACAGCCTGGTAGTCGATTTCGATCTGCGGATTGATGCCCAGCGCACGGCTCAGGTAATTCTGCTCCGATGAAACAATGAGCCTGTGATCTTCGGTAAGCTGCTCGGGCGCACTGCCCGCCAGCCGGTAGATTCGACAATCGCCGACGTGAAAAATATGCGCCGTGGTGGACTTGATGACGATTGCGCTCAAGGTGCAAACGTAACCTCTGTCCTTGTCATAAGAGTAGTGACTTCGACGGGTTTGAGAATGTAGCCAGGAGTTGGTGGCGGCGAGTACGCGTTGTGCCGAGGTTTTCACCGACCAGGATTCGGACGTGCAATAATAGTCGGTGAGAAAACTCTTTACCGCCGATTCGCTTGCGACCTGGCTGACATTGCTGCTGCTGATCCCGTCCGCCAGCACAATCGCGACGCCCTTGAGGCTCAAGAGCGGCTCGGCGGGGATCAGGGCGCCATGAAAATCCTGATTGGTCTGCTTGCGACCTTTGTCAGAATGCTGCCCGACCGATATTTGCAATTCGCGCCGCATGCATGAGGCCGAAAAAAGAGGAGCCTTACCTTACTCGAGGCAAGGCTCCCCTGCTCGAACAAATCAGGCGACCGCGCGCGCACGCACTGCTCTGACATCGCGCTTCGGGGCGGTCCTCACATGGGTGGCGTACAAGGTCAGTCCGGTAAACGAAAGCCCTCCGACCAGATTGCCGACGACGGTCGGAATTTCATTCCAGATGAAATAGTCCAGGATCGAAAAATGTCCGCCCATGAGCAGCGCCGAAGGAAACAGGAACATGTTCACGACGGAATGCTCGAATACCATCGCGAAGAACACCATGATCGGCATCCACATCGCGATCACCTTGCCGGGAACCGTGGTGGAAATCATGGCTCCGACCACGCCGGTAGAGACCATCCAATTGCAAAGCATGCCTCGGATGAACAGCGTCAGCATGCCGGCAGCGCCGTATTTGGCGTAGCCGAGCGTACGCGCCTCGCCGATACCGGCAATCACCGCGCCTACTTTGTCGGGTGGCGTCGAGAAGGCGTAAGTGTAGACGATCGACATCATCACGGCCACGGTCAGCGCGCCCAGGAAATTGCCGATGAACACCAGGCCCCAATTCCGCAGCACGCCGCCGAGGGTCACTCCCGGCCGCTTGTCGATCAACGCAAGCGGGCTGAGCACGAACACGCCGGTGAGGAGATCGAATCCCAGCAGATAAAGCATGCAGAAGCCCACTGGAAAAAGAATGGCGCCGATGATCGGATAACCGGTCTGGACATTGACCATCACGGCGAACGCAGCAGCCAATGCGAGGATCGCGCCGGCCATATAGGCCCGGATCACCGTATCCCGTGTGGACATGAATATTTTGGATTCCCCGGCATCCACCATCTTGGTGACGAATTCCGAAGGGATGAGATATGACATTACAACTTCCTTCTTTCGCAAACGAGTTTTGAGGCGCCGCCTTCAGGAAATGCAATCGACATGCCAGGACCGCGCGCGGATCGAAACAGTCGGAAAATTGGGGTTTTGCGAGGTATTCAGCGTCGAACTGCCGCGAATTTGTGCAATTGCACATGCGCTTCGCAGTGAATGGGGTGCGCTGGCGGCGCTGATGCGCCCTTGGAAGTTTCGAAGATGAGAACGGTCTCGCTCGAAGTTTTCAGGCGCTCACCGCACCGGAGCCTTCACCTTGATCTCGGTTGGCAGGATGATCGCCGCCGCGATGACCAGCAGGCACAAACCGGCGAATGCGTGCAGCATAGTGACGAAGCCGCCCTGCTCGTACAACCAGGCGACCAGCCCCACCGAAGCACCCGCTGCAGTGAAGCCGACGAAATAACGAACAGCATAGGCGCGTGACCGCCATTCCTCGCTGGTGTATTTGCCGACCATCGCGTCGTTCACGGTCACTTGCCCGAATGCGCCCATGACGATGCCGATCGCGGCGACGATCAGCGGCAGGTTCGACAACGTCGCCGCCAGGTAGAGGAAC
>JAICIT010000477.1 GCA_025960445.1 Bradyrhizobium sp.
GTCGCCAATGCCGGCGGCACAACCCTTGTCACCAACGCCGGCTCCAGCGGAAAATTCCTCGGCGTGTTGGATCTCGACATCAGAAAAGGCAGAGTCAGCGACATTCGCTATCGGCTGCTGCCGGTGTTCTCGGAATTGCTGAAGCCTGATCCGGCAATGGCGGCCCTGATCGAAAAATTGCGGCAGCCGCAAGCCGCGGGATATGCCGAAAAGATTGCTACCGCCGATCGTTTGCTCTATCGGCGCGGCAATTTCGGCGGCACCGTTGACCAGGTCATCTGCGAGGCGCTGAGCAATGAATTCGGCGCGGAGATTGCGCTGTCGCCGGGGTTTCGCTGGGGCAACAGCATATTGCCGGGCCAGCCGGTGACGATGGAAGACGTATTGAGCGAGACCGCGATTACTTACCCCGAAACCTACGCGGTGAGCATGACCGGCAGACAAATCAAGGACGTCCTCGAAGACGTCTGCGATAATCTATTCAATACCGATCCTTACTACCAGCAAGGCGGCGATATGGTTCGCGTCGGCGGACTTGCTTACACCTGTATGCCTGGAGAAGCTCTCGGCCGCCGAATTTCCGACCTGAAGCTTGCAAATGACCGTCCACTTGAGGCCGGAAAGAGCTACAAAGTAGCGGGATGGGCTTCGGTGAACGAACAGCAGGGCACGCCGATATGGGACGTGCTGGCCAAGCATCTCGCGTCAGGGAAAACGGCGGACCTGCGTGGCGGCGGTATCACCTTGAAGGGCGTGGACGATAATCCGGGGTTTGCGAGACAGGGATGAAGCATATTTTCAGACTGCGCTCGATTGGTCCCCTTCTCGCTATAGCCGCGACAGCAGCGATGATGGTTGCGGTGCCGCCTGCAGGCGCCCAGCCGGCGCCGCTGCAGGACAAGCCTTTCGCCGAGCATCGCATCGCGTTGCAACTGTCGGACAATGATCCGAAGAAGCAGGGCCTTGTGATCAGCGTCGCCTACAACTTGCTCAAGGCGTTTGATCCCGACAAGATCGCCATCGAAGTCGTGACGTTCGGGCCCGGCATTGATTTACTGCGCCCTGAGAACGGCAACCGTAAACTGGTCGAGAGCCTGGTCGCGCAAGGCGTGCGGTTCGACGTCTGCCTCAACACCGTGGATACGATCGAGCGGGAAACCGGCCATCGGCCCGACATCATCGCCGTCGCGACCCCGGTTCAGGTCGGAGTCGGACAAATACTGACGTTGACTGAAAACGGCTATACATTGGTGCGGCCATAAGGAGTTCTGATGATGCGCGGCTTCCTGCGTCTTTGTGCCATTGCCTTGATAACCGGCTCGTTCATTTCTGTCGGTTTCGCCGCTGATGGTCAACCGCACCATATCGCCATCCAGATCGACCAGAACGATCCGCAGGTGATGAATTTGGTGCTGAACAACGCAACGCATGTCATCGAACATTATCGCGCAAAGAATCAGGACGTGGATGTCGATATCGTCGCTTATGGCCCCGGCCTGCACATGCTGCGGGCCGACACATCGCCGGTCCAGGACCGCATCAAGCGACTCAAGGACATGGTGTTTCCAGGCAAGATCCAGTTTTCGGCGTGCAATAACACCAAACAGGGCATGGAGAAGGCTGAAGGCCACGAGATCCCCATCGTAGCCAATGCCACCATCGTTCCCTCTGGCGTTGTCCATCTGATGGAATTACAGGAGCAGGGCTGGAGTTATGTTCGGCCATAGCTAATCGGTATTCGAACAAGCCGCTCTGGCGAGCTGGACGCATCGTTAGGGATCAATGCTCAATAGGCGCGTTAAATCGAAAATTCACTCGGGGCGGCACTCCCATGATCTTTCGCCAGCTGTTCGATAGCGTGTCAGGGACCTACAGCTATTTGCTCGCCAGCCGCGCCGGAGGCGAGGCTCTGATCCTTGATCCCGTGTTGGAGAAAGTCGACCGATATTGCCAGCTGCTGCGCGAACTTGATTTGAAATTGGTGAAGGCGGTCGACACCCACCTGCATGCCGATCACGTCACCGGACTCGGCGAACTACGCGACCGCACCCATTGCGTCACGATCATGGGCGAGCAGAGCAAGGCCGATGTGGTGGCGATGCGGGTCGCCGAGGGTGACAAGGTGACGATCGAGGGCGTGAGCCTCGATGTGATGTACACGCCTGGCCACACCGATGATTCCTACAGCTACTTGATGGGCGATCGCGTGTTCACCGGCGATACCCTCCTGATCCGCGGCACCGGGCGTACCGATTTCCAGAACGGAAGCTCGCGCGCGCAATACGAATCTATATTCAACCGGTTGCTGAAGCTGCCGGATGAAACCCTGGTGTTCCCTGCCCACGATTACAAGGGCGATACGGTTTCGACCATCGGCGAGGAGAAACGCTTCAATCCACGGCTGCAGGTACGCTCGGTGGATGAATATGTGGAGTTGATGGCAAACCTGAAGCTGCCCAATCCAAAGATGATGGACGTGGCCGTGCCTGCCAACATGCATGTCGGCCTGCATCAGGATGACCTCGCCAAACAGGGCCTCTCGTTTACGGCCCGAGAGGCCATCGACAGTCTGGGCCGGCCCGATATTCTGCTGGTCGACCTTCGTGAAAGCAGCGAGCGGAGCAAGCACGGTGTGCTGCCGGGCGCTCTTCACGCGCCCTACCCTGCCATCGGCGAAGGCCTGCAGCCCGGCGGCATGTTGCGCGAGGTGGCCGCGGCGACCGGAAGGCGCATCGTGTTCTTCTGTGCCTTTGGCGAGCGCTCCGCGATGGCGGTCGCCGCCGCCAAGGAAGCGGGACTGGCCAACACTGCCCACATCGCCGGCGGCATGGATGCCTGGAAAAAAGCCGGCGGGCCGGTGCTTACGGGTTAATCCGTTTGAGCTGCTGCTCCAGTACGTCGAGAGCGTCGGGGAGCATCACGCTGCCGCATTCAGTCAGCGCCTCTGGAATCACGATACGCTTTTCCGGCGGATAGAACCGTTCCAGCGCCGGATGCAGCAGGAATGCGTGACCTTCGTCGCGTGCGATGCCGTCGGCTTGCGAGACCACGAGCAGATCCGGCTTGAGGTTCACGATAGTTTCCAGGGAGGCGAATCCGCCGGAAGTGAAACCAAGTTCGCCGGCGGTGTTGACCAGGCCGGCTTCGGTCAAGAGCGAGCTCATGAAGCTGTTGCTGCCGTCCACCCA
>JAICIT010000478.1 GCA_025960445.1 Bradyrhizobium sp.
CGCGCTCACCACCGCATCCGCGGAGATGAAGTGGCTCAACGGCTGGTCTACGGCGGCGACGTTCGAAGGCGAGTTCTCCGACGTCACCCGCAGCTACGCTGGCAAGGGCGTCGTCAGATACGAATGGTAAGCAAGAGTCGGACAGGGGCTCGAGTTTGCGGGCCTCCCGAGGCTTCCACAACCTGATCCTCAGGGAGTGCTGCAATCGCTTGATAATGACCCGCTTTGTGCAAAACATTAAGCTTTTTCAGCGCTTGCCGCGCCTGCTCCATTGACTTTAGCCAATTCGTCCCTATGTTCCGCTCAACGCGGCCCGGTATCGAAACGCGATATCTTGATCAAGCCGCCTGCCTGCGTATCCGAAAATCCCGTGCAAGATTGCATGCCGTTCCGGGGTTGAGCGCGACAGTTATTTCCGGGATTCCAAGCGGCGGTTTCTACCAGAGGCTCAATGTCCTTTTCCCATCTCGGCTTGTCCGACAAGGTGCTCGCCGCCGTCGCGGCTACTGGCTACACCACCCCTACCCCCATTCAGGAACAGGCGATTCCCCATGTTCTGGCGCGCCGAGACGTTCTCGGGATCGCGCAAACTGGCACTGGCAAGACCGCCGCCTTTGTTCTTCCGATGCTAACACTGCTGGAAAAGGGCCGCGCGCGCGCGCGAATGCCGCGCACGCTGATCCTCGAACCGACACGCGAACTTGCCGCGCAAGTGAAGGAACAATTCGACAAGTACGGAGCCGGCCAGAAGCTCAACGTCGCGCTCCTGATCGGCGGCGTTTCATTTGGTGATCAGGATACCAAGCTGACCCGCGGCGTCGACGTGCTGATCGCAACCCCGGGCCGGTTGCTCGACCATACCGAGCGCGGCGGATTGCTGCTCACCGGCGTGGAGCTTCTGGTCATCGACGAAGCCGACCGCATGCTGGACATGGGATTCATTCCCGACATTGAACGCATCTGCAAGATGATCCCGTTCACGCGCCAGACGCTATTCTTCACGGCGACGATGCCGCCCGAAATCGCCCGCATTACCGAAACCTTCCTGCACAATCCCGAAAAAATAGAAGTCTCGAGGCCCGCAACGACGGCGGTCGGCGTGGCTCAGTTCCAGGTCAGCGTTGGCCGCGAGCCTCATGAAAAACGCGAGACTCTGCGGCGCCTGTTGCGCGATGCCAAAGATCTGAACAACGCGATCATCTTCTGCAATCGCAAGCGTGAAGTGGCGTTGCTGCACAAATCGCTACAGAAGCACGGTTTCAGCGTCGGTGCCCTGCATGGCGACATGGATCAGTCCGCCCGAACCGCGGCACTGGATCAATTCCGCAAAGGTGAGATCCCGCTGCTGGTTGCTTCCGATGTCGCCGCCCGCGGCCTTGATATCCCCGCCGTGAGCCATGTCTTCAATTTCGACGTGCCGCATCATGCCGATGACTACGTGCATCGCATCGGCCGTACCGGCCGTGCCGGCCGCGCCGGCACCGCAATCTCCATGGTCGCGCCGCTCGACTACAAATCGCTCGCGGCGATCGAAAAGCTGATCGGCCAAGCCATTCCCCGCATCGACGGTGGTTCCGAAAGCCACGTCGACAGTGCTGCCGTGCCGACCAAAGATGAAACTGAACATCCGCGTCATTCCCGCGCACGCGACGGCGCCAGAGAAGGTGGACGTGAGGGCTCGCGCGGCGGCCGCAAACCGCGAAGGGAACGCGAACCGCGGCGCTCCGGCGGAGGCCGCCATCCCGAACCGAAAACCCAGTCACCCGCAGGGGCATTCACTCCGGCGGCCGCAGCGCAACCCTCGCGCACGCCTTCGATCGGGCGGCATCAAGCACCGCATGCCGCGATCGATTCATCCACAGAACCCGCCGACCACTCCCATTTGCCGGCATTTCTGTTGCGTCCCATTCGCGCCCGAGTCTGAATCTCTCAAGTCCTGGTAGGGACTCGTTTACCCCGGATTCATTTCCCTCCGTTAACTTGTCAGCCATTGTTTAATGATTGCTGCAGAAAGCGGGCAGTGCTGTCCGCTGCTTGGGGACGGGGCCGTGATCAAGGTGCTGGATGATTACGAACGCACATTAGCGTTCGCCGAAGTTGCGTTGGGCCAGATCAAGTCTCTCCGCCAGACCGCCATCCCGCGCAATTATGAAATCTGGTACGTCTATGCGACCGGATACAATTCGCCTCTCAACAAGATCATCAATGAGACGCTGGCGCGTAACGGCAAGCTGACCGAAGCCGATCTCGAGCAGATCTACGACACCTATCTTTCCCAGATCAAAACGACCGAGCGCATCGATAAGGTAGGCTCGCGAGTGATCGGCGAAGTCGATGCCGTGATGACGCTGATCAGCGATGCTCTCGGAATGTCGGCCAGCTATGATGAGCGGCTGTCCAGCGCAGCACAAAAGCTTTCCCATGCCGAGACCCGCGATCAGGTCAAAGCCATCGCCGAAAGCCTGATGAAATCAACGATCGAGATGCGCGAAACCAACAAGGCGCTGCAGGATCGTCTGTCGCTGTCGAAAACCGAAATCAGCAACCTGCAGCAGAGCCTGGAAGCGATCCGCGCCGAAAGCCTGACCGACCCGCTTACCGGCCTCGGCAACCGCAAATATTTCGACCGCTCGATCGAAACTGCAGTTCAAGCCGCGCTTGCGAGCGGTGAGCCGCTGTCGCTCCTGATGTTTGACATCGATCATTTCAAGTCATTCAACGACAGCTACGGCCATCTTACCGGCGATCAGGTGTTGCGTCTGGTCGGCATGTCGCTGAAACAGACGATCAAGGGCCAGGACATCACTGCGCGCTATGGCGGCGAGGAATTCGCGGTCGTACTGCCCAACACCGCGCTGCGCCAGGCGTTGACGGTCGCCGATCACATCCGCCGCGCTGTCATGGCCAAGGAATTGAAGAAGAAATCAACGGGCGAGATTCTCGGCCGCGTTACCATCTCGGTCGGAGTTTCCATGCTGAAGCCGGATGACGATACCGATTCACTGATCGAGCGCGCCGACGCCTGCCTTTACGCCGCCAAACGGAACGGCCGAAACCGCGTCATCTGCGAAGCCGATCCCGAATACGCGGCCGAAACCCAGTTTCAGGTCGCCTGATTCTCATCTGTTTCCACGCAGGGTGATTTCGTCCGGGCGGCTACGCCCTATCGCCTCGC
>JAICIT010000479.1 GCA_025960445.1 Bradyrhizobium sp.
ATACCTGCTTGACGGCTCGGCCTCACCATGGTGTCTATCGGCCCATGAGCATCATCGGCCGCAAAACCCGTCTGTGGTGGCGCACCTCCTAAAGAGGTGGCCGGTGCGATTTTGTTTTTCTCCCGATCGTCAGAGGCCGTCATCGCAGTGTACGGCCTTTTCGTTTGTCCTGTGTGGCGTTGCCTCAGCAAGTTTCGTAAGAGGATCACATGAACAGGACAGTTTTTTCACTGCCGGCGCGCAGCGAATATCGAACCAGTGGCGGGCTTTCGGTGACGCGGCTGGTAGAGCAGTTCTCGGGCGGCGCCAGCAAGCTCGACGACCTGATCGATTTGCTCGATCGACGGCCCGGCGTGGTGCTGTCATCTGGGACTACGGTGCCCGGCCGCTATGAGAGCTTCGATCTCGGCTTTTCCGATCCGCCTTTGCGGCTGCAAACCAAGTCATCCCAATTCTGGCTCGATGCGCTGAACGCGCGCGGTGAAGTGCTGATCGCTTTTCTCGAACAAGCCTTGTGGTCGCCTTGCGTGGTGATCACGGAAAAGAACGCGCGGCAGCTCGCAGGTCATATTGTGCGTGGCGCGGCGCCCGTGGATGAAGACCAGCGCACCCGTCGTGCCAGCGTGATGTCGCTGGTACGCGACCTCGTGTCGGCGTTCGGCTCGAACGAAGATCCGCTACTCGGCTTGTTCGGTGCCTTCGCCTATGACCTCGTGTTCCAGATCGAGGATCTTACGCAAAAGCGGGCGCGCGATAGCGATCAGCGCGATATCGTTCTTTACGTTCCGGATCGACTGTTGGCCTATGATCGCGCGACCGGACGCGGTGTTATCTTGAGCTACGACTTTGCCTGGAAGGGAAAATCGTCTGAGCGCTTGCCGCGTCAGACCGCGGAAAGCGTCTATGCCCGAACGCCTCGGCAAGGATTTTCCGACCACGCGCCCGGTGAATACCAGGCGACGGTCGAGACCGCGCGGGCGGCATTCGCGCGCGGCGATCTGTTCGAGGCGGTGCCGGGACAGTTGTTCGCCGAACCGTGTGAGCGCTCGCCCGCCGAAGTGTTCCAGCGGCTGTGCCGAATTAATCCGTCGCCTTACGGCGCGTTGATGAACCTCGGCGAGGGTGAGTTTCTGGTGTCGGCGTCACCGGAGATGTTCGTTCGCTCCGACGGCAAACGGGTTGAGACGTGCCCGATCTCCGGCACCATTGCGCGCGGGGTGGATGCGATCGGCGATGCCGAGCAGATTCGTCAATTGCTCAATTCCCAAAAAGACGAATTCGAGCTCAATATGTGCACCGACGTCGATCGCAACGACAAGGCGCGCGTCTGCGTTCCCGGAACGATCAAAGTGCTCGCCCGGCGGCAGATCGAGACCTATTCGAAATTGTTTCACACCGTTGACCATGTCGAAGGCATGCTGCGGCCCGGTTTCGATTCGCTCGATGCGTTTCTCACCCATGCGTGGGCGGTGACGGTGACCGGAGCACCGAAATTATGGGCGATGCAGTTCGTCGAGGACCACGAGCGTTCGTCACGGCGCTGGTATGCCGGCGCGATTGGGGCCGTGAATTTCGACGGCAGCATCAACACCGGGCTGACGATCCGCACGATCAGGATGAAGGACGGGCTCGCCGAAGTGCGGGTCGGCGCCACATGCCTGTTCGATTCCGATCCCGCCGCCGAGGATCGCGAATGCCAGGTCAAGGCGGCGGCATTGTTTCAGGCGTTGCGCGGCGATCCGCCAAAGCCGCTTTCAGCGTTTGCACCGGATGCGACAGGCTCCGGCAAGCGGGTGCTGCTGATCGATCACGATGACAGCTTCGTCCACATGCTGGCGGATTATTTCCGGCAGGTCGGAGCCGATGTTACCGTCGTGAGGCACGTGCATGCGCTGGAAATGCTGAAGAAGAACTGGGATCTGCTGGTATTGTCGCCGGGTCCAGGGCGCCCGGAGGACTTCAGCATGTCAAAAACCATCGATGCGGCGATCCGCAAGAACCTGCCGGTATTTGGTGTCTGCCTCGGCGTGCAGGCGATCGGAGAATATTTCGGCGGCAAGCTCGGCCAACTCGGGCACCCGGCGCATGGCCGTCCATCGCCGGTTCGGATCAGGGGCGGGCGGCTGATGCAGAACCTTCCGGATGAAATCGTGATCGGCCGCTACCATTCGCTTTACGTCGAGGGTGACAGCATGCCCAACGTGCTCGCGGTGACCGCGAGTACTGAGGACGGCGTGGCGATGGCAATCGAGCACAAGAGCCTGCCAGTTGGCGGGGTGCAGTTTCACCCGGAGTCGCTGATGTCGCTCGGCGGCGAGGTCGGCTTGCGCATTGTGGAGAACGCGTTCCGGCTTGGAGTACCGGCAAATTGAGAACAGGCGTTTCGAGGAATTGCCATGAAGAGCGCGGGCCGCCGTTGCTTTCCCCGGTCGCCGCGCCAAAATGAAATGAGAACCAATGACTTTTGATTATGATTTGAAAGCCGCTGTCCGGACCATTCCGGACTATCCGAAACCCGGGATACTCTTTCGGGATATCACAACACTGCTGGGGGACGCCCGCGCGTTCCGCCGCGCAGTCGACGAATTGGTCCACCCTTGGGCGGGCAGCAAGATCGATAAGGTTGCAGGGATCGAAGCCCGTGGCTTCATTCTGGGTGGCGCAGTGGCGCATCAGGCCTCGGCCGGTTTCGTGCCGATCCGCAAGCGCGGCAAGCTGCCGCATACCACCGTCCGCATCGCCTATTCGCTGGAATACGGTCTCGATGAAATGGAGATGCACGCCGACGCCATTCACCCTGGTGAACGCGTGATTTTGGTCGACGACCTGATCGCTACCGGCGGCACCGCGGAGGGCGCGGTCAAGCTGCTGCGCCAGATCGGCGCCAATGTTGTCGCTGCCTGCTTTATCATCGACTTGCCCGACCTCGGGGGCGCCGCCAAATTGCGAGCGATGGACGTGCCGGTGCGAACGCTGGTGACATTCGAGGGCCATTGAGACGCATTCACCGGACGAGGCGTTACGACCCCTGCAAAATCAAACTCAGCTCCAGCTCGCGAAAGCTGACGAAGTTGGTGCGGATCCACTGGTGAAGCTCGGTCGATGAATCCTTTTCGCTGCGAAGATAGTCGGTGAATGAGAAGGTCAGCCGGTCGACGTAGGTCTTCAGG
>JAICIT010000480.1 GCA_025960445.1 Bradyrhizobium sp.
GGCTTTCACCTGAGAAGGCTGCTCAATGGCGCCAAGGGCGTTCGCATGCAGCTTGAATAAGTAGAGGAATGCCTGACATGACCCGCGATTTTCCAGCCGGCAATTACAAGTTCATCCCGGCGGTGTTTCAGTATTCAAGCGGCGCAGCCGCCGATCCCGGCTTCGAAATCGAGCGCGTGCGATTTGACAGGATGGTGCCGCTGGCGCAGGGATTTGCGCGCGCCGCCGAGTATATTCAGGCGGCGGGGCGGCCGCTGACCTCGTTTTGCGCCTGCGAGTTGCGCTCGCCCGCGGCGTTCACCGAAGCCGGCTTTCGAGCCTTCAATGAGCATTACGTGAAGACGCTGGCACAATGGGGCCTGTTCGACGGCGTCGCCAATCCGGTGGCCCGCAGCAATGTGTGCCCCGAGATCGACCCGCCTGCCGAACCGTCCTTCTACGCGTTCTCTTTCACCCGGCCGACCCAGGGTACGGCGCCGGCATTCGTGATCGCGGGGGGTGCCGAATCCCGCGAAGGCGGGGCGAGCTATGCCGAGCGGACCGTTCGCTACCGCGACCTCAGCCCCGAAGGAATCAAGGACAAGGTGCGTTTCACGACAGGCGAAATGGAAAACCGCCTCGATGCGTTCGGATTTGGCTGGAAGGATACAACCACTGTCCAGGCCTACACCGTGCATGATTTTCATCCGGTGCTTGCCGACGAGCTGGTCCGGCGGGGCGCGACGCGCTCGGGTCTGACTTGGCACTATGCCCGTCCGCCCGTGATTGATCTCGAATATGAGATGGATTGCCGCCGCGTGCTGCGCGAGAGCGTGATTTGAGTGCCGGCGATCAGCGCTCGCGCGGGTCTAGCGCGTCGTGCATTCCATCGCCCACGAGATTGAACGACAGTACCACCAGGAAAATCGCAAGCCCCGGCCAAAGCGCCATCCACGGCGCGTTGCTCAGGAAACGTTGCGCCGCGTTCAGCATGCTGCCCCAGGACGGCTCGGGCGGCTGCTGGCCGAGCCCGAGGAACGACAGGGCTGCCTCGGCGATGATCGCGGCCGCGATCGATAACGTCGCCTGTACCAGCAGCGCCGGCATGATGTTCGGCAGGATATGAAACAGCGCGATCCGCCAGCGCGGATTGCCCATCGCCCGCGCGGCCTCGATGTAGTCCTCGACCTTGACGCTCATGACCTGACCGCGGGTGAGCCGGACGAATCTCGGTGTCGTCGAGATGCCGATGGCGATCATCGCATTGCCGAGACTTGGGCCGAGAAACGCCGCCAGCGCGATGGCCAGGATCAGGAAGGGACACGCCAGCATGGCATCCGTGATCCGGCTGATCAGGGCGTCGATGAACCCGCCGCGATAGCCCGATAGCAGCCCGAGCGGCACACCGATCAGGAGCGCAATCCCGACCGAGATCACGCCCGCTGTGAGCGAGGCGCGCGCGCCATAGATCACCCGTCCGAAGATGTCGCGACCGAGGTCGTCAGTGCCGAACCAATGCTGCATCGACGGCGGCTTGCGCACCAGCGTCCAACTGGTGGCGATGGGATCGTACGGCGAGAGCAGGGGCGCAAACACCGCCAGCACGATGAACATCGCGATCACCACCAGTCCGACGACCGCGCCCTTGCGCCGAAGCAGTCGGCGTAGCGCTCGCCTTGCCGGGCTCTCCAGCTTCTCGGAGGCGGTGACTGGGATGGAGCCGAGAACAGCGTCGCTCATGCTCTCAATCCCTCAGCCGTGGATTGACGAGAATATAGGCGATATCGGCAACGAGGTTCAGCGCAATGTAGATGGTAGCGGTCACCAGCACGACGCCTTGCACCACGGCGTAGTCGCGATTGAAAACGGCATCGACGATCAGCTTTCCGAACCCCGGGATCGAAAATATCTGCTCCGTCAGCACAGCGCCGGATAAAAGCGTACCGAGTTCGAGCGCACCAAGTGTAATCACGGGCGTCAGCGCGTTGCGCATGGCATGCTTGAGAATAACGGCGCGCTCGGAAAGACCCTTGGCGCGAGCAGTCCGGACATAATCGCTTTCGAGCACCTGCAACATCGCGCTGCGTGTGTGCCGCATCAGGATTGCCGCGATCGCATTACCCAGTACAAACGCGGGCATGATGGTTGAGGCGAGGCTGGCCCGCCAGTTTTCGGAGAGCGGGACATAGCCTGAGGCGGGTAGCCAACCGAGTTCGATCGAGAACAGAAAGATCAGCATGATGCCGAGCCAGAAATTCGGAGTCGAAATGCCCCAAAGCGCGAACAGGTTGGCGCCATAGTCCCAGGCGGTGCCCTTTTTTACGGCCGAGACGATGCCAGCAGGAATCCCGATCAGGAAGGCGATCACAATCGCCATCGACCCCAGTTGGATGGTGACCGGCAGCTTTTGCTCGATCAGCTCGCGCACCGGCACCTTGATCCGCAGCGACTCGCCGAAATCGCCCTGCAGCACGCCTTTCACCCAATAGACGTATTGGACCGGGATAGGTTGATCGAGGTGATATTGCGCACGGATATGCGCGATGGCCTCTGGGTCGCGTTCCTCCCCTGCCATGACCAGCGCGGGATCGCCGGGCAACAGGTGCTGCAACGAAAAAATCAGGATCGAGACAAAGAACAGCGTCGGGATCAGCTGCAGGACGCGCTTGGCAAGAAAATTCAGCATCGGTTTGTTGTCACGCGCGCTGCCTGCAGAGCATTACTCATCCTAACCCGGCAAGTGCGATGGAAGCACGAAGATGCGCCGCACTGGACGGGCAACACCGATGATGCTCCGGACGTCCTCACTTGAGCTTGAGCCCGACCACACGCACCAATCCGTCCGGCATCTGCTTGTAGCCCTCAAGCCTTGTGGTGTGCGCAATCAAGATTTTGCGGTGATAGATGTAGAGAATCGGATGTTCTTCGAGCGCAACCTTGGTGAGGTTTGCATATATGGCCTTGCGTTTGGCCTGCTCGGTCACAAGTCGCGCGCCATCCAGCGCTTTATCAGCTTCGGCATTGGACCAGGCGCTGTAATTTTGCGGCGCTCCGGTCTTGAGGAAGACGTACGAATTGCCGTCCGGGTCGATGCGGCCGCTCCATGCCAGCATAAAGGCCTGGTATTCGCCGGCTTCGGCCTGCTTTAGCGAAGTCGCGAACTCGGTGACCCTGATCTTCATGTCGAA
>JAICIT010000481.1 GCA_025960445.1 Bradyrhizobium sp.
TCGGCAGCCGCTCCCGCATAGGGGAAAGATCGTAAAGGCTGCGAAATCCAAATGGGTTCATCGAGGGCAGCCGAGGGTGAAAATGCCCTGGGCTGCCTACGACTCGGGAGCGAACGGCGCCGAGCCAGCCATTGAGATGCCACCATGGCGCCGGCCTATAGGTTTCGATCGGCGGGTAATTCCAGAAAGCACGCATCCGCGCGATGCGGTCCTCGGCCCGATTTCCGGCAATCAGAGCGGCGGTCACCGCTCCGGCAAGATCCGGCCACGCAGTGCAGCGGCAGGCATTTTTGTGAGAAGGCTTGATAGACACCTGCATGGTATGCGGTGAGCCCGAGACCGCCGGCGAACACCATTGCGACTGTAGCCGGAGAGTTTTCTTCCATGAGCTGTTTTCGGATTTAGGATGGGGCGCGCGTGGAGTCACTTAATCCGGTACAGACCTCGTTGGTTCCACGGCGCGTTCGCTGAACTCCGTTTGGCTGGGTTGCCTTGGAACTGAAGCGCCTCTGTCCAATTACTATGGAATGCAAGGCCACATGAACCGAACGCGATTTACCCGCTGCGCCTGGTCCGCCGTATTTATGCTGGCGGCAAGCGGCGCCGCGATTTTCGGCGCGATAAGCTACCTTGCGAAATAGCTGTGGCGCTTGGCTATCCGATCAAGTATCGGATTTCACTCCGATCAATTGACGATACTGCGGTTTGATCGTCTGGTAGCATTCACACCCGCTTTCTTGCAGCGCATCTTCATCCAGTATCTGGATTCTCCCGCGAGCGTATTTGATAAAGCCGGCTGTCTGCGGCGTGTGCGCAACAACGGTGACGCTTGTGCGCCTCGCCCCGAGCATCTCCGCCAGTTATTCCTGCGTGAACAACAGCGACAGAGTCTCGACTCACGTGGTGAATTGGGAAACACGCAGCTGACTGTTGTGCCTGTGAGTAACGGCCTGCTCGTGCCGCATCAGCAGGTACGAACTTCGCAACGCGACCGACTGCAGCGCCTCGGGATCGCACACCAGTGCATCGCCGCCCGGTTGGACGACACCCCGGCTCAATGACAACTTGCCGTCAGGCGCGGCTAATGCCCCAAGTACTCCATCCCTGCCGACCATCCCGGCTAAGATCGTTCGCGGCTTATGTCAGTATTTGACATAATGAGCGCCCCGGCGATCGATGGGCTGGAACAGCTTGCGTTTTCGTTTGGCTTTTCAGGCTGGATCTTCCTTCAATCCCCAGCCTTGTGGCCATTCATCTGGTCGAGAAGCGTGTTCGCCAGTTCGGCGAAATCAAGCGGCTTAATACATCGGGGGATGTCGGTATAAGCGTTCGGCTCTAGTTCTTCGCCATAACCCGAGGCGAATACAAAGGGCACCTGCTTTTGCTCGAGAACATCCGCAACCGGATAGACGCGCTCGCCCCTCAGGTTGATGTCGAGGACCGCGCCTTGAATGTCGGCGTAGTGCAGCAGTTCAAGCGCGTCCGTTACAGTACCGACGGGTCCGACGACCTCGACGCCGAGATGATTCAAATATTCCGCAAGGTCCTGAGCCAGGAAGTATTCGTCTTCAACGATCAGCACGCGCTGCCCAGATAACTTATCGGCGGCAGAATTCATTCGGCACGCTCCAGCGGTAATTCCACCGAGCAGCGCACGCCTTCGGGCGTGAATTCCAGTTTTGTGATCGCATTCAACTGGTAAGGGAGCGCGCGCTCGATAAGCTCACGGCCGTATCCGGTTCGTCGGGGCGGAAGAGGTGCGTCGGCGGCATCTATGTTTCTCTCGAGCCAAGTGAGGATCACGCGGGCATCGCCGCCGTTGCCCTGCAGATGCCAATTGATCTCCAGCTTGCCAGGTGGCTGGCGCAATGCGCCGTACTTGACGGCATTGGTCGCCAATTCGTGCACGGCTAGCGCTATGGCTTGAGCCGCGTTTGGCGCGAGTTCAATGGAGGGACCGCCTATCTCTGCAATTTCACCGGCCCCGTGCGCCTCCAATTCCGCCCGGATGATCTTCTCCAGATCGATCGGTCCCTGGTCAGTCCGGGCCAACACGCCCTGCACCCGCGACAGCGCGCCCAGCCGGCTTTCAAACTGGCGCGAAAAATCCTGCAGTGAAGCACTGGATTTCATGGTTTGCCGAGCAATCGCCTGCACCAGGGCCAGCAAGTTCCGGGTGCGGTGCTGGAGTTCTAAGAGCAAAACCTGTTGGCGATCCTGCAGACCACGCATTTCGTGGACGTCTGCCGAAGTGCCTACCCACTCGGTTGAGGATTCTCCGGCGGGCTTCGCCCGCGTTTGATGCCAGCGATATTGCCCATCCGCAGCGCGCCTGATCCGGTGCTCCACATAATATTCACCGGAACGCTGCGCCCGTTCCCATCGCGACCGGGTCAATTCCCGGTCATCAGGATGAACGGCTTCCAACCATCCGAAACCGCGGCTGTCAGCATCGGACAACCCCGCGTAGACTTCCCATTGCGGGCTGCCCCAGCTTCGAGCGCCGTCGCTATGGGATCGAAATACCAGCTGAGGTATCGAGATGGCCAGCATCCGGAAGCGCGCCTCGCTTTCAGCGAGTTCAACCTCTTTGTTATGATGCGCCGTTCGGTCGCGCATGATTTTTACAAATCCGCCGCCGGTGCGAAGGCGCATCATGAGGCCGGATCCCCAAAATTTGGATCCATCTTTTCGCTGATGCCATCTTTCGTCTTCGCTTCGGCCATTGAGCGACGCTTTCGATCGCTCCCGCTCCGGCGCGCCGGCTGCTCGGTCCTCAGGCGTAAAAATGATGTCGCCGTTGCGGCCTAGAATCTCGTCCTCGGAGTAGCCGGTAAGGCGCTCTGCGCCGACATTCCAGCTAATCACTTTTCCTGAGGAGTCCTGGGCGAATACAGCAAAACCGGTGGCGCTCTCAAATATCAGCCGCAACAAATCAGTGTCGTCAGGAGCTCCAGTTTCCAAAACGTCGGCCGACACGATCAATCTCCGAAATTTGCCCAGATCCTAAACAAAAGACTGGCTCGCGAGTTCAAAGCTCGCGCTTGGAGCTTTTCATTACGAGACGTGAGCGCAGTGCAGGTCAGCAACTGCTTTGTCGGGAACTGCGGTACATTTTTCTCGTTCACTCGCGTTCGGGAATCGTCGTCTGAGCGGGCGACA
>JAICIT010000482.1 GCA_025960445.1 Bradyrhizobium sp.
GCCGCCAGGCTTTCGATCACGCGTTTATTGATAGCACGCGGATTCACCCGCGCGGCAAAGTCTGCCAGCGACGTGAATACTCCGTCTTTGCGCGCCTCGACGATGAGTTCGACCGCCTGGGAGCCGACGCCCTTTAGCGCGGCCAGCGCATAATAGATGGTGCCCTTGCTGACTTCGAAAGTGGCGGCGGATCGATTGATCGAGGGCGCCTCGACCTTGATGCCGAGCCGTTGGGCTTCGGCCCGGAATTCCGACAGCTTGTCGGTATTGTTGAGGTCGAGTGTCATCGAAGCGGCGAGGAATTCGACCGGGTGATGCGCCTTCATGTAGGCTGTCTGATACGACACCAATGCATAAGCAGCAGCATGGCTCTTGTTGAAGCCGTAGTCCGCGAACTTCGCGAGCAATTCGAAGATCGTTTCAGCCTGCCCCTTGGGGACGCCATTCTTGACAGACCCGGCGACAAACCCCGCGCGTTGTTTTTCCATCTCGGAGCGGATCTTCTTGCCCATCGCGCGGCGCAAGAGGTCGGCTTCTCCCAGCGAATAGCCGGCCATCACCTGTGCGATCTGCATCACCTGTTCCTGATAGATGATGACGCCGAACGTCTCCTTCAGGATGGGCTCAAGCATCGGGTGCAGGTATTCCGGTTCTTCATCTCCGTGCTTGCGCGCGCAATAGGTTGGAATGTTTGCCATCGGACCCGGCCGATACAACGCCACGAGCGCGATGATGTCTTCAAAGCGGTCGGGCCGCATGTCGACCAGCGCGCGACGCATGCCCTGGCTTTCGACCTGGAAAACGCCGACCACATCGCCCCGCGCCAGCATCTGGTAACTTGGCGCATCATCCAGCGGCAGGGTCGCAAGATCGATCTCGACACCGCGCTGCCTAAGCAGCTTCGCGGCGACATCAAGCACGGTGAGCGTCTTCAGTCCGAGAAAGTCGAATTTGACGAGGCCAGCCGGTTCAACCCATTTCATATTGAACTGGGTAACCGGCATGTCGGATTTCGGATCTCGATAGAGCGGCACGAGCTCGCTCAGCGGACGATCTCCGATCACAATGCCGGCGGCGTGGGTGGAAGCGTGCCGGGTCAAACCTTCAAGGCGCTGCGCAATATCGAAAGCGCGCGCCACCACCGCATCCTCATCTCGAAAAGCCTGCAGCTTCGGCTCGCTGGCGATTGCAGCGGCGAGCGTGACCGGGGCTGCGGGATTTTGCGGCACCAGCTTGGTCAGCTTGTCGACTTGCCCATAGGGCATCTGCAGGACGCGCCCGACGTCGCGCAGTACGCCTCGCGCTTGTAGCGTTCCGAAGGTGATGATTTGTGCTACCTGATCACGGCCGTAGCGCTTCTGCACGTAATCGATCACTTCGCCGCGCCGTTCTTGGCAGAAGTCGATATCGAAGTCCGGCATCGAGACGCGTTCCGGATTGAGAAAACGCTCGAACAACAGCCCAAATCGGATCGGGTCGAGGTCCGTGATCGTTAGTGCATACGCCACCAGAGAGCCCGCGCCGGAGCCGCGGCCTGGTCCAACCGGTATGCCCTCCGCCTTCGCCCATTTGATGAAATCGGCGACGATCAGGAAATAGCCGGCATAATTCATGCGGCTGATGACATCGAGTTCGAAGGCGAGCCGCGCGCGATAATCTTCCTCGGAAGCGGCTTGTGAAAGGCCGTGAACCGCAATCCGGTTGCTCAGCCCCTCCTCGGCCTGACGGCGCAATTCCACAGCCTCATCACTCTCCGCCTCCGCCGCATCGCTTCCCGCCCCTACCGTGAAGCGCGGCAAGATGGGTTTACGCGTGAGAGGACGAAAGGCGCAGCGCTCGGCAATCTCAATCGTAGACGCTAGCGCCTCCGGCACATCGGCGAACAGGACCGCCATTTCCGCCCGCGTCTTGAACCGGTGATCTGGCGTGAGTTGTTCGCGCTCGGTCTCGGCAATCAGGCGGCCGCCGGCGATGCACAACAGCGCATCGTGAGCTTCGTAATCGTCCGCCGTGGCGAAATACGGCTCATTGGTTGCAACCAGTGGCAAACCTTTTGAATAGGCGAGATCGATAAGGCCGGCCTCGACTCGCCGCTCCTTTTCAATTCCATGCCGCTGCAGTTCGATGTAAAGGCGATCGCCGAACAGGCTGGCCAGCCGATCGCAGCGCGAGGCGGCGAGCGCGGCCTGATCAGCATTGAAGGCCAACGAGATCGGTCCGTCCGGACCTCCGGTGAGGGCGATCACGTCCTCGGCCTCGTCCTGCAGCCATTCAAATTTAACGTGAGGCGCCTGGTGGACCGGCGTCTCCAGGAACGCGCGCGAATTCAGCCGCATCAGGCTGCGATAGCCGCGCTCGCGAGCCGCGAGAAGCACGATCCGGGACGGCGTTGCGGGGATCGCGCTCCTCGCGTTCGGGTCCTGATCGCCAAAATCGACCGCGAGCTCGCAACCGATAATCGGCTGGATGCCGTATCCGGCCATCTTGTCGGAAAATTCCAGCGCCCCGAACATGTTGTCGGTATCGGTCAGCGCCAGGGCGGGTTGGCGGTCCGCCTTGGCGAGTTCGCCGAGCTTCTGGATCTTGATCGACCCCTTCAGCAGCGAGTACGCCGAATGGACGTGAAGATGGACAAATCCGGCATTGGACATGGCTGCCGAAGGCTTTTGGGTCATTGAATCGGTCGATCGTCAGGATTTGAGGGTGCGAAAGCCGCCACGCAGGCCGACTCACCTGGTCATCGTGGTCCCTCGGACCCACGGAGTCCACGCGGAACGCACAACTCGCCGCGCTCGTCCGCGTTTTCCCCAAGCCGGGCCGCGGGCCAGTTCAGAGCTGCGGAATGAGTTGGGCCCAGACCGCAATCATCCCTACGAACAGCGTTATCGACGCCAGAGCCGCTAATTCCTCCACGAAAACCTTCAACATGTCGGCCTCCTGCTACGGGAACATATGACGAACACTGTTCCTTCTTTGTTCTCCAGAGTCAAGGTAAGGTGGCGGCTCAGGTTTGGAAAAACGACCTGTGGTTAATCTCCACGAGAGGGCGTTGCCTACGACGACCCGGGCGGCACGATCGGTGTGGACCGCCAGGTGCCGAAGCGAGAAGCGGGCTCGCAACTCGCGCCACAGCGC
>JAICIT010000483.1 GCA_025960445.1 Bradyrhizobium sp.
GGGCGAGCTGGGAGGCGAGCCAATCGAACTGCTCGGTCTCTCGCGCCAGCCCCGTATTCATCACCATCGAATTGAGACCGATGAAGTGCCATCCGGCGGCCTCGAAGCTCCAGCGATCGTCCCCGAATACTGAGATGAAACGCTGGCACTCGCGTTCGCTAACGGGTTGGGACGGCGGCGGGCCAACGATGGTTGGATTATCGCCGATGTCATGATTTCCGGGCAGGTACCGGCAGGGTGCCCGGAGCGCAGCATGCAGCGTTCGGGCAAAGTCAAGGTCATCGGGACTGGTCGGTCCATCGAATGCGAGATCACCGCTGTTGATCACGAGATCAGGGCGGGTCGCATCGATGTGTCGGCTCACCCGCTCGAAATTGTCGGTCAAACTGGGCAGTCGACGGCTAAGATGGGTATCGGAAATCTGGGTGAGGCGAAATTCGGACATGCAGCATTGGTAACACTGCGTATTGCCGATTTGCCAGAGCGGGACTGCCGCAACTCCATTGCAAAAATCCAGGGGCGCTGCCGTTACCGGAAACAATGCCCGGTCGATTGGTTGTAATAGCCAGGCGCGCTCGCTATAGCCGGAGATCGCGTTTCAAGCTGGGAGAATCCGATGTCAGTTCAGATGGTTTTGCTGCCGGTCTTCGTTCTGGTGGGACTCACGCTTGCGCTGATGGTGGGAATGATCGGGGCGCGCCGGAAGGCGCTCGTCAGCGGCGAGACCAAGATACGGGATATTGCGCTGGGCCAACAGAACTGGCCGGTCCGGACGACCCAGATCGGCAATTGCTATCGCAACCAATTCGAGCTGCCGCTGCTGTTCTATGTCCTGATCGCGCTGGCGCTGCCGTTGCGGCATGCCGATCTGTTCATCGTGTTGATGTCCTGGGTGTTCGTGGTCACGCGTTTTGTTCATGCCGGGGTGTTCGTGACTTCCAACGATCTTGGCCGACGCTCGTTAGCTTGGCTGGCCGGTGGACTGGTGCTGCTCGCCATGTGGATATACTTCGCGCTGAAGATCCTGCTGCTGATCTGAGCGGGACATCGTTCGTTTCTCTAACCGAAAGTTTTCAATGACCCCCGCCGCCCGCATCTCCGCGGCCATTGAAGTGCTCGATACCATTGACACCCAGCGCATTCCGGCGGCGAAGGCGCTCAAGGAGTGGGGCACCGCGCATCGTTTTGCCGGCTCGGGCGATCGCGCCGCGATCTCCGGGCTGATCTGGGATGTGCTTCGCCGGCGTGCCTCGAGCGCCTGGATCATGGATAGCGACACTCCCCGGGCGCGCGTGCTCGGCATGCTCAAGCTCGAGCGCGGCATGAGTGCCGACGCCATGGCTGCGCTCTGCGACTGCAGCCGTTTCGCTCCGGAGCCGTTGACGGATTCAGAGCGCGCGGCGCTTAGCGCCCGCTCGCTCGACGCTGCACCTCCCCACATTGCCGGCGACTACCCGGAGTGGCTTGATGGCTATCTGGCGCAAGTGTTCGGCGATGAGCGCGTGGCGGAGGCGACCGCCATGGCGAGTCGCGCGCCGCTCGATCTTCGCGTCAATACTCTGAAAGCCAAACGCGAGAAGGTCCAGTCCTCGCTCGCGCACCTCGGTGTGCAGGCGACGCCGTGGTCGCCGGTGGGATTGCGGATCGAGCTTGGCGCCGATGCCCGCAATCCCGGCATTCACGCCGAGGAGAGTTTCATCAAGGGCGCCATCGAAGTGCAGGACGAGGGCTCGCAGCTTGCGGCCCTGCTATCCGCCGCAGCGCCCGGCGAACAGGTCATCGACCTCTGCGCGGGAGCTGGCGGCAAGACGCTGGCATTGGCGGCCATGATGCAGGGCAAGGGGCGGTTGATCGCCACCGACCACGACAAGCGGCAGCTCGCGCCGATTTATGAGCGGCTCTCGCGCGCCGGCGTCCACAACGCCGACATACGCGCGCCTAAAGGCGAGGGCGACACGCTCGGCGATATCCGGCTCTCGGCCGATCTGGTGTTGATCGACGCACCCTGCACGGGCACCGGTACCTGGCGTCGCAATCCTGACGCCAAGTGGCGGATGCGCCCTGGGGCGCTCGATGTTCGGCTGAAGGATCAGACGGCGGTTCTTGAACGCGCCGCGGCGCTAGTGAAGCCGGGCGGCCGCATCGCCTATATCACCTGCTCGGTACTGCCGCCGGAAAACGGCGAGCAAGTCCGCGCTTTCGTCGCCCGCCATCCTGAATTCGCCGTGGTGCCGCCCGCTCAGACCGCGACGGTGCTCTCGGACAAAGCCGAAGCGTTCGCAGACGCGACGTTGATGTCACCGGAAGGGTTGCTGATGACGCCGCGCCGGACCGGAACGGACGGGTTCTTTGTGTCGATCCTGGCGCGCAAAAGCGCCTAAAATTCAGGCGGACAAGCCGGTTCCGGCATTGCGAGGCTGCTCCTTGTCGCGTAATTCCTTCCCATGACAGCAGCCCAGCCCGCTCGGGAGTCGACGCCTTCGGTGGCCTCGGCTCATGACAAGATTCTGATCGTCGATTTCGGCAGCCAGGTGACGCAACTGATTGCGCGTAGGGTGCGGGAGGAGGGCGTCTATTCCGAGATCGTGCCGTTCCAGAAGGCCGAAGCGGCGTTTGCTCAGATGAAGCCGAAGGCGGTGATCCTCTCCGGCGGTCCGGAATCCGTACATGAGGAGGGCTCGCCGCGCGCGCCGCAGGCGATCTTCGATTCGGGCGTTCCCGTGCTCGGTATCTGTTACGGCCAGATGGCGATGGCGGCCCAACTCGGCGGAAGCGTCGAAGGCGGCCACCATCGCGAATTCGGCCGCGCCGATGTTGAGGTCCGCGCCGATAGCCGATTGTTCGATTCCACATGGTCGGTCGGCGAGCGTCATCCGGTGTGGATGAGCCACGGCGACCGCATCACCCAAATGCCTCCCGGCTTTGTCGTCGCCGGCATTTCGTCGAACGCACCGTTCGCCGTCATCCAGGACGAGAAGCGCAAATATTACGGGCTGATGTTCCACCCCGAAGTGGTGCACACGCCAGATGGCGCCAAGCTGATCCGCAATTTCGTTCGCAAGGTCGCTGGCCTGACAGGCGACTGGACCATGCGTGCCTTCCGCGAAGAGGCGATCGACAAAATTCGCA
>JAICIT010000484.1 GCA_025960445.1 Bradyrhizobium sp.
CATCGCACGTTCGGCGGACGATCGAGCCTTTGTGCAAACGCTGATCGATCTGGCGCGACGCCTTCAAATCAAAACGGTGGCGGAATGGGTTCAGGACGAGCACGCCGCGATCATGCTGCGCGACTGGGGCTGCGACTATATCCAGGGAAGGCTGATCGGGCTCGCTTCGTCGCAGCGGCAATGGGATGTGCCGGCAGAAATGGCTTTGCCAGCGGCAAGCTAAAGGTGATCGCGCTGAAATATGGCTCAGCGTGCCCGCGATGCGGACGAGTCAGCAGCTACTCGTCCTTCTTCGGCTCTTTGGACATGCGCTCGAGCCGCTCCTGCATCTCTTTCATCTGCCGGCGAAGATCCTCGATGTTGTCAGCTTCGGGCGGCGGCTCAACTCCGTTTTCCGGCTCGATAGAAGGCGGTCCTCCGCGCGGCGGCGCGAACGGCTTGAACATCGAGAACGTCTGCTGAAACAATTCCATGTTGCGGCGGACGTGTTCTTCCAAAGGGGCGAACGGCGTGCCGCTGAAGGTGTTGGTGAGCTGCTTGCGGAATTTCTCCTGCTCGCGCGTCAACGTATCGATCGCCTGCTCGAGATATTTCGGCACCACCATCTGCATGCTGTCGCCGTAGAACCTGATCAGTTGCCGCAGGAAGGTCGTCGGCAGCAGGTTCTGACCGGCCTTGTTTTCCTGTTCGAAGATGATCTGCGCCAGCACCGAGCGGGTGATGTCATCGCCGGTCTTTGCATCGTAGACGAGGAAGTCCTCACCCTCCTTCACCATGGCCGCGAGATCCTCGAGCGTCACATAGGTGCTGGTGCCGGTATTATAGAGCCGCCGATTGGCGTATTTCTTGATGGTGGTGGGTTGGTCAGATTTCGCCATGGCTCACACATACACACCGAGGAGAGGAACCCGACGGTTTCGCCGAAGGGCTGACAGGCAATGCAACGCAACAAAGTAAGCATTTTCAATAGGGTTCGGCTACCGTTTTGTGCGCCACGGTTAATTCTAAAAAATGGAAGGTGCGTGAGGTCGCGCCAACGACGCCATTTTGAACGCGCCGCGAGCTAACTTTCGCGCGATAGCCAATTGACATGCCCCGGTGTCGTTAACAGGATAAGGGGGAGAGACTGGCCTGCCAATCCGGCGCCCGCCGTCCAATGATCCTCAAGCCCAGGAGATAGTACATGTCAGACGATGTTGTCATCGTCAGCGCCGCCCGCACCCCGGTCGGAAGTTTCAATGGTGCGTTTGCCACGACGCCCGCGCACGATCTCGGTGCCATCGCCATCAAGGCCGCGCTGGAGCGGGCTGGCATCGAGCCGAACCGCGTTTCCGAAGTGATCATGGGACAGATCCTGACGGCGGCGCAGGGTCAAAACCCGGCCCGTCAGGCCTCGATCGCCGCCGGCATCCCGGTGGAAAGCCCGGCCTGGGGCGTCAATCAGCTTTGCGGCTCGGGTCTGCGTACCGTGGCGCTGGGTTATCAGGCGCTCCTCAACGGTGATTCAGACATCGTCGTGGCGGGCGGCCAGGAGTCGATGAGCATGGCCCCTCACGCGCAGTATCTGCGAGGCGGTGTCAAGATGGGCGGCGTCGAACTGGTCGATACCATGATCAAGGACGGTCTCTGGGACGCGTTCAACGGCTACCACATGGGCAACACCGCCGAGAACGTCGCCCGGCAATACCAGATCACGCGGTCGCAGCAGGATGAGTTCGCCGTCGGCTCCCAGAACAAAGCCGAGGCTGCGCAAAAGGCGGGCAGGTTCAAGGACGAAATCGTTCCGGTGACCATCAAGACCCGCAAGGGCGACGTCGTCGTCAGTGATGATGAATATCCGCGGCACGGTGCGACCCTGGATGCCATGGCAAAACTGAGACCGGCCTTCGAGAAGGACGGGACCGTGACCGCCGGCAGTGCGTCGGGCATCAATGACGGTGCTGCCGCGGTGGTGTTGATGACCGCGAAGCAGGCGGCCAAGGAAGGCAAGAAGGTTCTCGGCCGCATCGTGTCGTGGGGCCAGGCCGGCGTCGATCCGAAGATCATGGGCACCGGCCCGATCCCGGCGTCACGCGCCGCGCTCAAGAAAGCCGGCTGGAATGTCGGCGACCTCGATCTGATCGAGGCCAACGAAGCGTTCGCGGCGCAGGCCTGCGCGGTCAACAAGGACCTCGGATGGGATACTTCCAAGGTCAACGTCAACGGCGGCGCGATAGCGATCGGGCATCCCGTCGGCGCCTCCGGCGCGCGCGTTCTGGTGACGCTGCTGCATGAAATGCAGAAGCGAGACGCCAAGAAGGGTCTTGCCACGCTGTGCATCGGTGGCGGCATGGGTATCGCCATGTGCATCGCACGCGATTAAACAAAGGCGGCGGATGCGGGGTGATGAAAAGATCAGCTCGCAACCGCACCGCAATCATATCGATCAGCCGAGCGGCGCATGATTCAATTGGGATCATGCGCCGTTTTCATTTGTCGGAGATGCGCACGGTGCAAAGGCGAGGTTCATTTGCGATCGCGTTTTGCGTCGCGCACTTTATTGTTGATGTCGGTCAAACCGCCCGCTTAGTTTCCAGTTAGTAGAAAGCGTAGCTCAGGAAGACCTAGGGAAGGAAACGGACATGGCACGTGTTGCGTTGGTATCTGGAGGAACGCGGGGCATCGGCGCGTCAATCAGCAAGGCGCTGAAGGCCGCCGGCTACAAGGTTGCCGCCACTTATGCTGGCAACGACACCGCTGCCGAAAAGTTCAAGGCCGATACCGGCATTCCCGTCTACAAATGGGATGTCAGTTCGTTCGATTCCTGCGCCGAGGGAATCAAAAAAGTGGAGGCCGACCTGGGTCCGATCGACGTGCTCGTCAACAACGCCGGTATCACCCGCGATGGCGCGTTCCACAAGATGACGCTGGAGCAATGGAACGCCGTCATCAACACCAATCTTGGTTCGCTGTTCAATATGACGCGCCAAGTGATCGAGGGCATGCGCACCCGCAAATTCGGCCGCGTCATCAACATCTCATCGATCAACGGCCAAAAGGGTCAGTTTGGCCAGGTGAATTATTCGGCGGCAAAGGCTGGCGACATCGGTTTCACCAAGGCATTGGCACTGGA
>JAICIT010000485.1 GCA_025960445.1 Bradyrhizobium sp.
GCACCGCCGGTCCCGTGACCAGCCAGGTATAGCCGTCGGGCTCGCCTCGTGCGACCGCTGCGGTGCCGATGTTACTGTTGGCGCCGGGCCGGGATTCCACCACGATCGATTGCTTCCAATCGCGGCCGACCTGGTCGGTGATGGCGCGCGCGACGATGTCGACAATGCCGCCGGCGGGATAGGGAACGATGATGTGGATCGGCCTGTTCGGGTACTCGCTCTGTGCCCGCGCGCCGTCGCCGCCAAGCAGCATGGCGGCGATCGCCGCGGCCAAACCAAAGGCTCGCGCTGAATTCATTCGTCCCTCCCCATGCCGCAAGCTTGTTCACGCGGTAGGTGATTGTCCCCCGGGCGATCCCTGCGATTTCCATTCGAGCGGCGTTTCCTCAAGCGTTCTCTCAATAACAAAACAAATTTGCAAATGATATTGCCATCCGTTTAGATGCCAGGCAGGGCACCGACCCTTGCCGTGCAAAGGCATCAAGTCCGTTTCGCTCGATCGAAACGAAGGGTTCGAGCGGGGGCATTATGGATTTCAATTTGTCGGCGCAGTCCGAGCACTGGCGTGACCGCCTGCAGTCGTTCTTTGATCGCGAAGTCCTTCCGCGTCATCGGGCCTGGCTCGAACATGCCGCGGTCAAGCGCGAGCCCGCGCCGTTCATGGGCGAGCTACAGGAGAAGGCGCGAGCGGCGGGTTTGTGGAATCTCGGCCTGCCGGAGCTTGCCCCGGATGAACCTGGTACGCGGCTTTCAAACCTTGAGTATGCGCCCCTTGCCGAGATCATGGGCCGGCTGTTCTGGGCGCCCGAGGTCTTCAATTGCCAAGCGCCCGATGTGCCTAACATGATCGCGCTGCAGAACTGCGCGACGCCAGAACAGAAGCAATGCTGGCTGAGGCCGCTTCTGGAAGCCCGAACCCGTTCGGCCTTCGGGATGACCGAGCCGGACGTGGCGTCGTCGGATGCGACCAACATTGCGACCACGATGGTTCGCGACGGCGACGACTACATTGTCAATGGTCGCAAGTGGTTCATCACCGGCGCTGCTCATCCGCGCTGCAGCTTTCTGATCGTTCTCGGCGTCACCAATTCGGAAGCCGGTCGGACCCGCCGTCATTCCTGCCTCATCGTGCCGATGGACGCGCCGGGCGTGCGCCTTGTGCGCCCGCTGCGATGGATGGGCTGCGAGGATCATGTCGCGCCGATCGGCGAACTCGCATTCGATAATGTCCGCGTCAGCAGGTCGAACTTGCTTGGCGAAGAGGGCGATGGTTTCAAAGTGGCGCAAGTGCGTCTCGGGCCCGCCCGCATTCATCATTGCATGCGCTCAATCGGGCTGTGCGAACTGCTGATCGAATTGATGATGGTGCGATCGGCCGAACGATCAGCCTTCGGGCGCGCCGTTATTCAGTATGATACCGTGCAGCGCTGGATCGCGGAATCCCGGGTCGAGCTGGAGCAGGCGCGGCTGTTGAGCTATCGCTGCGCATGGCGGCTCGATCAGGCGGGTCATCACGGCGCCTGGCGGGACGTATCGGTGATCAAGGTTGCCGTCCCCGCGATGCTGCAGCGGATAGCCGATCGCGCGATGCAGGTATTCGGCGCGATGGGTGGGTCCGACGACACGCCGATCCATCAAGCGCTGGCCTGGGGGCGACTGTTGCGCATTGGCGACGGCCCGGATGAGGTGCATCTGCGCCAGATCTTTCGAATGGAAACGATGCCGCCGTGGTCGATCGCGGACTCGCCATATCTTGCGGCGCATCCATCTTGATGTCGGATTTTCGAATGCCATGCGGAAAGTGCGAGCAGAGAGGACGATAACATGACGCAGGCGGCGAACAGCGAAAGCCACGCGGCGGCTCCCAAGCAAGCCATGCCCTCGGTGATTGCACAGCAAGCGGCTATGCTCGATAGGCTCCCGTTCTCCGACACCGCGGATTTCGATGACGCCTCACGCGGTTTCCTCGGGACGCTAAAAAATGCCGCGATCACCAACGCGCAGGGCAGGGTGGTGTGGAGTCTCGAACCCTACGAATTCCTGGTGGAAGAAAAAGCACCCGCGACCGTCAACCCGAGCCTGTGGCGGCAATCACGCCTCAATATGCACCACGGACTTTTTGAAGTGGTACCCGGCGTATATCAGGTGCGGGGATTGGACATCGCCAACATGACGCTGATCGAAGGCGAGCGCGGCGTGATTGTGGTAGACACGCTGACCTCAATCGAGGGAGCGCGTGCCGCCATGGAGCTTTACTTCCAGCATCGGGGACGTCGGCCGGTGACGGCTGTCGTTTTCACCCACACCCATACCGACCACTGGGGCGGCGCACACGGCGTGCTCGATGGCGAGACGTTGGCAAGGGGCGAGGTGCCGATCGTCGCTCCCAATCTTTTCATGGAGTACGCGGTATCCGAGAATATCATCGCCGGACCTGCGATGCTGCGGCGGGCGCAGTATCAATTCGGTCCATTTCTGGCAAAGGGGCCACGAGGGCAGGTCGATTGCGGGCTTGGCAAGTCGATGGCCGCGGGCTCGGTGAAGCTATTGCGCCCCTCGGATCTGATCATGGAAACTGGCGACAAGCGGGTTATCGACGGAGTGGAATTCGAGTTTCAGATGGCGCCGAACAGTGAAGCCCCGGCAGAAATGCATTTCTTTGTGCCACGCTACAGGCTGTTGAATTTGGCCGAAAACTGCACCCACAATTTCCACAATCTGCTTCCGTTCCGTGGCGCCGACGTTCGTGACGCGTTGGCGTGGTCGAAATATCTCGGCGAGGCGCTGCAGATGTGGGGAGGCAAGGCTGATGCGATGTGCGGCCAGCACCACTGGCCGGTATGGGGAAAGCAGCGCATCGACACCATGATCCGCCAGCAGCGTGATCTTTACAAATTCGCGCATGACCAGACCATCCGCCTGATGAATCACGGCCTCACAGCAACCGAAATCGCCGAAGCGATCAAGCTGCCGACAAGCCTTGAAGGCGCGTGGCACGCGCGCGGCTACTACGGCCACATCAGGCACAATGTGAAGGCGATCTATCAGAAATATCTCGGGTGGTACGACGCCAATCCTGTTCATCTCGATCCGCTGCCGC
>JAICIT010000486.1 GCA_025960445.1 Bradyrhizobium sp.
AACGGGCCGAGCGCCACTTTCGGAATCATGTTCAGCGTGACGAACAGCGGCAGCAATATCAGGCTGCCCAAGGGCGACCAGCAGAACAGCACCGCCAGCATCACGCCGACCAGAGCGCCGAGCGAGAAGCCTCCGATAATTTCCACCGCGGTCACGGCGACATTAGAAACCCAGGCATATTTCGAGGAGTCCAGCGTCGCTAGCGTGGCAAGCGGAGAAGGCAAGATGAATTTCGGGACTTGAAAGATGTCGACTAGCACCTGCCACAACACGATCACGGCGACATGCACGATCAGGATAATCGCGAGTGTTCGGACTGAGCGCATTCCATCGCTGACCACACGCGTCCTCATTGTCTATGCGCTCGCATCAAATAGAGAGCAGCCCAGGCCCAAGTTACCGCGGCAACGTCAGCCTTTCAACCATTCGGTTGATTAATCCTCAAGGCCTCAAGGCCTGCATCACCAGATCGACCACATGTCTGCGGCGCGCTCGTTTGGCGGTCGCGCTCGAAAGGTCCCTGCCGAAGATCGCCGACAGCGTCGGGGTGTTCGAAAAGAAGAAATAGCTGAGACCCGCGATCGAAATATAGAGATGCACCGGGTTGACGCCCTTGCGGAAGGTTCCGGCGCGGACGCCTTGCTTGAGAATTGTCGAGACCATGCTGACCAGCGGCGAATGCATGTCCTCGATCCTTAGCGAGGCCCGTACGTGTCGCGCCCGATTGCGGTTTTCGTCGTTGAGCAGCACGATGAAATCCGGGTGCAGTGCAAGATGATCAAACGAGCTTTCGATCAGCTTCTTGATGGCCTGCTCCGGCGGCAAGCCTTCAAGGTTTAGCTTGCGCTCGTGGCTGCGGATCTCTTCATATACCCACTCAAGCACCGCGAGGTAGAGCGTGTCCTTGTCGCCGAAATAATGATACAGGAGCTGCTTGTTGACGCCGGCACGCGCGGCGATTTCATCCACCCGCGCACCGGCCAGGCCGCTTTTCGCAAATTCGCGCCGCGCCGCCGTCAGCAGTTTTTTCCGGGTGTTGACCGGGTTGCGCCGCTGCGGCCTGGCGCCGTTGGTTCGTGGCTTTAGCATTTCCAACCAGACAGTTGACAATTCGATCGGTCCCTTGTTGCATTGGTAGACCTGAGAACGTGCAACGACAAGACCGGGCGCCCCGGTCCGGACCAGCGGCACACGGACGACTGCCGATCGAGGAGAGTTGCCATGAAAAGTTTGAAGGTGCTGGGACTGGCGCTCGCGCTGGCTGCGCCGGCTGCTCCCGCCAGCGCCGCCGAATCCGTCAATCTGCTGCTGAACTGGACGCCCACGGCGGACCATTCACCGTTCTATTATGCCAAGGCCCAGGGCTGGTATGAGAAGGCGGGCATCGACCTGAGCATCGAGGTCGGCAAGGGTTCCGGCGTTTCCTCGCTGAAGGTTGGCTCCGGCGGCTCGCCATTCGGGATCGCGGATCTCGCGACCGCGCTGGTGGCGCGCAGCAAGGGGGCCGATGTCGTGGCTCTGATGAGCATCTACGCCAACACCGGGCAGACCTTCTATTGGCTCAAGAGTTATGGCGTGAACGGCGCCAAAGATTTTCCGGGCCACAAGATCGGGAATCCGCCGGGCGACGCTTCACGCGTGATGTGGCCGGCGTTTGCCAAGGCGGCGGGAATTGCTCCGGACTCGGTGACTTTCGTGAATGTCGGACCAACGGCCAAAATCGCCGCCTTGAAGACCCACACGGTCGATATCATCAGCGACTTCTATAACGAGCACGACCTGAAGGTGATCGAGTTCGGCAGCGACCTCGGCTACCTGAACTGGAAGGACATCGGGCTCAATCCGTACGGCAATTCACTGATCGTGAACGGCGCGTTCCTGCAAAAAAATCCGAAACTCGCCGAAGATTTTGTGCGCATCAGCCAGAAGGCATTTGCGGCCTGCGTCGCCGACGTCGCGCCGTGTCTGAAGGCGCTGCTCGATCAGGTCTCCGGCCTCGATAAGGAAAATCAGCAGCGTCAGTGGGAACGCATCAAATTCCTGATGACGGATGAATTCACCACAACGAAAGCGCTGGGCTGGATCGACGGCGAGCGAATGAAAAAGGATTACGAGCTGGTCCAGACTTATCTTGGGATGGAGAAGCCGTTCCCCGTCGAAAGTGCGTTCACCACAAAACTGCTCGACACCTCGATCAAGATGGACGCCAGCAAGGTCAAGAAGTGAGGAGAGTTGTTTCCGGCAGCGGATCGCGCCGGCACAAGTCTGGCCAGAATTATTGCGGCTTGATGCCTGAGGCTTTCGCCACCGCGGTCAGCTTCTCGTAATCGGCCTTCATCAGCGCGGCGAGTTCGTCCAGCCGCATCGGCTTGCCGGGAATGTCCGCGATGGCAAGCTGACGCTGAACCTCTGGATTCTGCAGCGCCTTGTTGATCGCCCCGTGAATTTTTTCGACCAGAGCATCCGGCGTGTTCGAAGAGACATAGATGCCGTACCAGGGCACGTAGGCGGCTTCGGCATATCCGGCTTCGGCGATCGTCGGCACGTCCGGAAGATCAGCGACCCGTTTTTCGGTAAAGACCGCTAGCGGCTTTACCGTGCCTTGCTTGATGTGCGGCAGCGCGAGCGCTAGCGACACGATCTCAAAATGCATCAAATTCGTCATCAGATCGATCAGGGCCGGCGGCTGACCCTTGTAGCCGATGTTGGCCAGCTTGATGTCCGCGACCTGAAATAGCTTCTGTGCCGTGAGATCGATCGATGAGCCAGTGCCGGGATTGCCGAAATTGAGCTGGCCGGGCTTGCTGCGCGCCAGCTCGACGAATTCCTGAAGCGTCTTCACGGGCATCGAGGGATTCACAAGCGCGACGCTCTGATTCCACACCGCCAGCCCGACGCATTTGAAATCCTTCATCACATTCCAGCCGGCGTCCTTGTACAGGGTCGGATTGACCAGCACCGCCGGTCCCGTGACCAGCCAGGTATAGCCGTCGGGCTCGCCTCGTGCGACCGCTGCGGTGCCGATGTTACTGTTGGCGCCGGGCCGGGATTCCACCACGATCGATTGCTTCCAATCGCGGCCGACCTGGTCGGTGA
>JAICIT010000487.1 GCA_025960445.1 Bradyrhizobium sp.
CGAGAGAATGCGCAGCGCTGGAGATCGGCGCCAGACGTGAGGAGGGCGACCGCTGCGGTATCAGAAATCGTCCTTGAGGTGCAGGGCGCTGGTGCGCGATCGCTCAACAGCTGAGCCTGGAGCTACGTCGGATTGAAAGCTGGCGCTGGGGAGTAAATCGATGATTGCGCCTGATGCACTCGTTATAAAAAGATTCCGCTTAGCGATCGTCGCGGTATGATCCCCTCCGTCGGCTTTGGGACGTGATCCCGCGATGCTCTCGTCACCAAACAAGCGACCAGAACAGCAATGGAGGCAGGGTTCCGACACATTTATTGTGCCGAGCGTTACCGCAATGAATAAGCGGTTGGCGATGTGGATGAAAAATTCTGCAGCTGTAACACATTGTAGAGAGAGCCCGGACCGCGTGTCCGCAAAGGAGCGCCGCCAAAATTTGCGTTTCGCTCATTTCTTGTGCCGCGCTCAGACCAGCCGCGACTTTCGCGTGTGGGACCCCAACGGACATTGGTGCAGAGCTTGAGTCAGTGCTATTTTCGGCTGGGCTGGTCCGCGCCGCGCTTTTGCCCGCCGGTAATAAGGGAGCGTTACTGCCATGAAACGGTTTACCGTACCCCTTCTGGCATCGGCAGCACTGTGCGCGGCACCAGTTTTGCCGGCGCGGGCGCAGATCGATGTTGGCCGCCTGAAGACCGCGATAGAGGGTTCGGTCGAAAGCTACTATCCAAAACTCGACGCGCTCTACAAGGATCTCCACGCCCATCCTGAGATTGCCTTTCAAGAAGAAAAGACCGCAGCCAAGCTGGCCGCTGAGATGCGCGCGCTCGGATTTGATGTCACCGAGAAGGTCGGTAAGACCGGGCTGGTCGCCATCTATAGAAATGGCGATGGGCCGACGATTATGGTGCGCACGGAACTCGACGCGTTACCGATGGAAGAGAAAACCGGCTTGGCCTACCCGAGCCACGACAAGACCAATTGGAACGGCCGGGAAACGTTCGTGGCCCATAGCTGCGGCCATGACATTCATATGGCAAGCTGGGTCGGAACGGCGCGGACACTGGTTGGCTTGAAGGACGAGTGGCAAGGCACGCTGATGTTCATCGCCCAACCAGCCGAAGAGATGGGGGCCGGTGCCAAGGCCATGCTGGCCGACGGCCTGTTCACGCGATTCAAAAAACCCGATTTTGCATTTGCCTTGCATGACGGCCCCTTTGCCTACGGCACAATCAGCTATCGCGTGGGCATCGGCTCCTCGAATTCCGATAGCCTTTTCGTCCGATTTCGCGGCCGCGGCGGTCATGGCGCGGCGCCGCAGGCGACCATCGATCCCGTGATGATGGCGGCCCGCTTCATTGTCGACGTGCAAAGCGTGATCAGCCGCGAAAAGGACCCCACCGAATTTGGTGTGGTCAGCATCGGTGCGATCCATGGCGGCACAGCAGAGAACATCATTCCCGACGATGTCTTGGTGCTCGGCACCATCCGCACCTTCAAGCCGGAAGTGCGCGCTAAAATGCTGACGGGCATCGAGCGGACGGCCAAGGCGGTAGCCGCGATGTCGGATGCGCCCGCACCGGATATCAAGATCACCGAGGGTGCCAAGGCCGTGATGAACGATCCGGGGGTGGTCGCGACCGCTGAGAAGGTCCTGAAAGCAGCGTTTGGTGACAAGCTCAGGCCGTCACCGCCAGGTACGCCTAGTGAGGATTTCTCCGAATTCATCAATGCCGGGGTGCCGTCGATGTTTTTCAATATCGGCGTCTATGAGCCCGAGCGTGTGGCCGCGGCACGCGACGGGTCCGGACCCCAACTGCCGTCCAATCATTCGCCGCTGTTCGCGCCGGTGCCGAAACCGACTATCGAAACCGGCGTTGAGGCCATGACGCTCGCCGTGCTGAGCACGTTCGATCAACATGCCCGGGGAAAATGAGTGCGGACCTCGGGACTGGGCTAGCTTTGGATGTCGCTTATTGGCCGGTAGCGGACCGTGGCTCCCGGAGTGTGCAATGTCCGCTCGAGAAGCAAGGCGGACGTTGATACGACGTCAAGCTTTGTAGAATCAACAATCGCTCCGCCGGGAGAATTCTTCAGTCGACAGAGTTCCCAAAGTCGAATTCGTTTCGAAGGACGCCAGAGCTCCCTGCATGTGCAGGAACTAGTTCACGGCCAACGGTTTATCTCCATCTATTGATGGAGAAAGGAGGCACCGCCTATGAAACGTTACGTAATCGGTTTCGCAGCCTTGGCAATGCTGAGCGTGGGAGCGGTAAGTTCAGCAAAGGCCGTGGAGTTTGATGTCGGTCCCGGCGGCGTTTATGTCGGCCCGCACCGGCACCATTACTACGATCGGGATCGCTACTACCGTTCCTACAACCGGGATTGCAGGGTCGTCATCACCCACCGGACCAATCGCTTCGGCGAGGACGTCTCGGTCCGAAGGCGCATCTGCGATTAGTGATCAAGGCCGCGAGCACTTCGCGGCCTCTCACTCATCTACGATTTGTCCGCCGTCATAGCCGCACGCGACCCGTCCGAGCGCCGCACGAAATGTGTCGGTGTCGACCATGGACGCAAGCGCCGCGAGTTCATCGGGCTTTGCAATTCGGCGTCCGCGGCTCAAGAGCGAGGTTATCAGGGATTTGTCGAGATAAGGCAGGGTTGCCCAAAATCCGCGCGCGAGATCGTGCGCCAACGCGTGATCCGGATGTCCTTTATTTTCGGGTGCGCGACCGATCTCGTGCATGTGACGAACGGCATGCCACGGCGCGCGTTCGGACGGCAGGCGGGCCAAGATGTCCTGATGCTCCTGCGCGACATAGAACCGGTTGAGCGTGTCGAAGAGGACGAAGCGGTAGCCCTGGGCGAGCAGGAACGGTTCCCACGTCTCCCAGGCCGGCTCGCCCGATCCCGGCGCGACCGCCTCGATCACGATCACCTTGGGCCGAAACCGCGTCCAGTCGCCGCCGAGGAGGACGTCCGCCTCGCCGCCCTCGACGTCGACCTTGAGGAAATCGATCGTCGTGAGGCCGTGCGCCTCGCACAAGCCCGCGAGCGTCATGACCGGCATGCGGAAGGTCTCGTAGGCGACGCCG
>JAICIT010000488.1 GCA_025960445.1 Bradyrhizobium sp.
CCATGTCCTTTTCGATCGAACTCTGCTGCCGCTGCCGCTCATCGACCAGCGCGGCGAGGCGCGTCTGGTTATCCCTAAGCTTGTCGCGATCGAGCGCGAGCGTGGCGCGCTCAGTGGCGATGGATTTGCGTAGCGTAACCAACTCGGCCAGATCGGTGCTCAATTTTTCCGCGCGGCCGCGCAATTCCGGCACCACGGAGCCAAGCAACATCGCGGTGCGAAGCGATTCCAGCGCGTCCTCGGGGCGTACCAGCAAGGCGGGCGGGGTGCGCCGTCCGGCGCGTTGCAGCGCCGCCAGTACCTCGATGATCTCGGAGCGGCGCGAATCGAGCGAGCTGCGAATCTGCTGCTCGCGCAAATCCAACGGGCGCAGCCGCGCCTCGGCATCACCGATCCTGGTCTCGACGCCACGCACTTGCGAGGCGATGTCGATGAGTTGCTCATTGAGCTTGCTGCGGTCCTGGCCGATCGCCTCGATTTCGGCCTTGAGCTTCGCTTGCGCTTCCACCGAGCTCTTTTGCTGAGCGCGGGTGGCCTCGAGTTCTTGCTCGCGCTGTTTGATGGTGTCCGGCGAAGCTGCCGCTGCCGGCGGCGTTGTGCTGGCGATCTGTGCCGGGGCTGGCGCCAGGCTGACGCCTGAAAAGCCGGCGGACAACAGCGCGATCGAAAGCGGAATACGCACGGAAAATGCGCGGCTCGGGCCGATCGTCTCAGGATAAGAATGAATGTCCCGGGTTGGCTGCATTGAACCTGGTCGGCACTCTTTCAAGGCTTGCGGCTGGCGCGGCTTACGCGCGGTGATACGGGTGACCCGCCAATATGGTGGCGGCCCGATAAATTTGTTCCAAAACCATGATGCGAACCATTTGGTGCGGCCAGGTCGCGCAGCCGAACGCCATCGTCAGCTTTGCCTTGCGCCGCAATTCGGGCGAAAGTCCGTCAGCGCCGCCGATTGCAAAAATTGTGTTGGGGACCTGCTGGTCTCGCCAGCGGCCAAGATGCCCCGCAAACGTTGCGCTATCGATGTTCTCGCCGCGCTCGTCGAGCGCTACGAGCAGGGATTTCTCGGGAATGGCTGCCGAAATGGCCGCCGCTTCCTCGGTCATGCGGGTGGCGCCATCGCGCGCGCGGCTTTCGGCAATTTCGTGGATATCGAGCCCTCGAAACCCGAGCTTGCGGCCGAGGTCATCGAACCGCTCCCGATAGCGTTCGGCCAGTTCGCGCTCGGGGCCTTGCTTGAGCCGGCCAATTGAAATGAGGATGAGGCGCATGGTCGGCATTTCCGCGAAGACTTCGCCTCGAACCTGACCCGAACGCGCAAAGCGGGTTTGCCGCACAAAAGTCCTGAAATCAACATTGGCGCGCCATGCGGTGACAACACCGCGAAGGCCGCGCCGTGCGGCGGCCAGGATGCCCGACATGCGTCTGAGCCGATCCCGCGGCTCGACAGCCCGTTAGATCGCCTTCGCCGCCATTGGGCCTTGAGTCCACAATTTTTCCAGATTGTAGAACTCGCGCACCTCTGGCCGGAACACGTGCACGATCACGTCACCGGAATCGATCAGCACCCAGTCGCAATTGGGCAAGCCCTCGATGTGGATGGGTTTGATGCCGGTTTCCTTCAGGCCTTTCGCGACATTGTCCGCGATCGCGCCGACGTGCCGGTTGGCCCGGCCCGAAGTGACGATCATATAGTCGGAAAATGCGGATTTACCACGAAGGTCGATGGTGACCGTTGCTTCCGCCTTCATATCAGCCAGGCGAGAGAGGATCATATTGAGGGTCTTGTCGGCGTCGGGTTGCGCCTTCAAGGCCGCGGCGTGTGTCGATGTTTTACGCGCTTTCGGTAAAACAGACTTGGACAATACAGATGTGGCCAGGGACCATTTCCTTTCGCTGTATCGCGAGCGCCGAATCCGAAGCGCCCACTCGCATACTAGACATGTGGGGTTAATGGTTTCAACATTCCAGTGGAGCTTCCCTCACTTGTTCTTCCAACTGCCGTTCGGGTTCCGCAACCCGGTCGAGGACAGATCCAGCTTGAGGCCGGTCAGAAACACCCATGCCGGCGGGCGCAGGTCCGCAAGTCTGGCCGCCTGGCTTTCCGGCAATCGATAGCGCGCCAGCGCTTGCGCGGCCGGCGCCGCCAGGGCGCGAAAGCTTTGTGCCGGACGGTCGACAATTGCCATCGGCACCTCCGATGCGATCCGCCGCCAGTTCTGCCAGCGGTGAAATTGCGCGAGATTGTCAGCGCCCATGATCCAGACCAGGCGCAGCCCGGAAACGCGGCGGCGCAGATAGCTCATGGTGTCGGCAGTATATTGCGTGCCGATGACGGATTCGAGACAGCTGATGTCGATGCGCGTATCACTGGCCATATGGCGCGCGGCCTCGACGCGCTGTTCGAGGCTGCGCAACGCGCCATGTTCCTTGAGCGGATTGCCCGGGCTTACCAGCCACCACACGCGGTCAAGTTGCAGCCGCTTGATTGCAAACAGACTGATGGCGCGATGTGCTTCATGAGGCGGGTTAAACGATCCACCGAGCAATCCGATGCGCATCCCGGCGGTGTGCAGCGGGAGGGCTTGAGCGACAGAATGCGTTGCGGCGGAAGCCAAGTTCAACTGCGCCACCGCAGGCTGAGAAATGGGCTGGCGTTCACGGGCGCGTCTGCCCGGTGCCGTGGACGAGGTATTTGAAGCTTGTCAGTTGCTCCGCGCCGACTGGACCGCGAGCGTGAAATTTGCCAGTCGCAATGCCGATTTCGGCGCCGAAACCGAACTCGCCGCCATCGGCGAACTGGGTCGATGCGTTGTGCAGCACGATCGCCGAATCGACCTGCTCGAGGAACCGCCGCGCGGTGGCTTCGTCTTCGGTCACGATCGCGTCGGTGTGGTGTGAACCGTGGGTGTGAATATGCGTGATGGCCTCGTCAAGGCCGTCGACCACCCTGGCTGCAATGATCGCGTCTTCATATTCGGTACCCCAGTCTTCGTCGGTGGCCGGCTTCACCCTGGAATCGGTTCGCTGCACGGTGTCGTCGCCGCGGACCTCGCAACCGGCATCGATCAGCATTTCA
>JAICIT010000489.1 GCA_025960445.1 Bradyrhizobium sp.
ATCCGGGCCTATCACCAGTTTCCCTACATGAACCGGCTGATCCACTATCTGCTGCACGAAAGCAGTGCGGAGGCCGCCGACGAAGTATCAAAATTCTTTGTCGCGCCCTTGCTCGACTTTCATCGGCGGCTGCTCGCGCAAGGTATTAAGGCCGGCGAGTTTCGCGATATCGATCCCGTGCTGTTCTATACGAGCCTGATCGGGGCCTGCGATCATCTGTTTTTCGGGCGGCACGCGATGTCGCGCGCCAGCGGCGTGGGGCCGGTCACCGACGAAGTCTGCCGCCAATACATCCGGCACATGGAAGCGCTGATCTGCACGGGCATGCTGACGAGCGGCACCGAAAAGACGGCTGCCATCCCCTGACATTCGCTTCGGTTTAGAGAGTTCAACACCGCAACTAACGATCACGGAAAGGTTTCACCCAATGCAGTTGAAAGATGTTGCCGTTCTCATCACCGGCGGTGGCTCGGGCCTCGGCGCCGCCACCGCGCGGGCCATGGCCGCAAAGGGCGCAAAGATCGCGGTGCTCGATCAGAGCAAGGAGAACGCGGAAAAAGTCGCGGCCGAAGTGAAGGGCGTCGCCGTCGTTGCCGATGTCACCGACGAGGCGCAGGTCAAGTCCGCGATCGCCAATGTCGAGGCCGCGCACGGCATCGCGCGGGTGCTGGTGAACTGCGCCGGCATCGGCGGATCGCAGCGCATCGTCGGCAAGGATGGCGTCTATCCGCTCGCCAAATTCGTGCGCATCATCAACGTCAATCTGATCGGCACGTTCAACGTGCTGCGGCTGTTTTCGGAGCGGTTGGGAACCGAAGCGCCGGTCGGCGAAGAGCGCGGTGTCATCATCAACACTGCCAGCGTCGCGGCCTATGAGGGCCAGATCGGTCAGATCGCGTATTCGGCTTCGAAGGGCGGCGTGGTCGGACTCACGCTTCCGGCTGCGCGCGATCTCGCCAGCCTCAAGATACGCGTCAACACCATCGCGCCGGGCCTGTTCCTGACGCCGCTGTTGATGGGTCTCAACGAGGAGGCGCGCAAGAGCCTCGGGGCGCAGGTGCCGCATCCGGCGAGGCTCGGGGATGCCTCTGAATACGGTAATCTCGCGGTCCACATCGTTGAAAATCCGATGCTCAATGGCGAGACGATCCGGCTCGATGGTGCGATCCGCATGGCGCCGAGATAATTCTGTTCTCAGTGGGTGAACACCAGCGATGGCGAGGATGACGAATGAGGATCCCGGCGTGACGCAACCGCTGCTGATCGAACGCCGTGACGGAGTCGACCGGGTGACGCTCAATCGTCCGGACCATCTCAACGCGCTCGATCCTTCGCTGATCGAGGCGCTGAACGGCTATTTCGCTGGACTGCAACGCGACCGCGGCACGCGCGTCGTCGTACTGCGGGGCGCGGGCTCCGCGTTTTGCGCCGGGCTCGATCTCAAGCACGCCATGGCGCGCCGCGAGGGACAACAGGAGCCGCCGGGTGTCCAGGAGTCGCTGGATTCACAGCGCCGGATTGCCGAGATCGTGATGTTGATGCGGCGCTGCCCGCAGCCGATCATCGCGCAAGTTCAGGGCGCTGCGGCCGGCGGCGGCTTCGCCCTGGCGCTCGCGGCCGACGTTCGCATCGCCAGCAAATCCGCCCGCATGAACTGCGCTTTCATCAAGCTCGGGGTCGGCGGCTGCGACATCGGCAGCAGCTATTTCTTGCCTCGGCTGGTCGGGGTCTCGGTGGCTTCGGAGTTGATCCTTACCGGACGTTTTATCCATGCCGAACGGGCGCTCGCCGTTGGTCTCGTTTCCGAAGTCGTTGAAGAAGACCAACTCGATGCCGCGGCCGCTCCCTATGTCGATGCGATGATGGCGGCCTCGCCGGTTGCGCTGCGGCTTTCGAAGGAATGCCTCAACATCAGTACCGATGCCGGCTCGCTGGAGGCCGTGATCGCGATGGAAGACCGTAACCAGGTGTTGTGCAGCCGCTCGGAAGATTTCAGCGAAGGCATCAGGGCCTTTCTCGAAAAACGGAAGCCGGTCTATATCAGTCGATAAAAGCTCGTGAACAAAACGCCCGCAAGAGGCCAAGGGATGGAGGCGAGATGAGTGGGAATGCAGCCGCGATTTTGACCAAGCCGGCCTTTCGCAAAATCGAATGGCTCAAGCGCGATATCTCCGTCGATCGGCGGCCGGACGGCGTCATCGTTCTGAAGTCGCGGATTCCGCTAAAGCCCTATGAGAAGCACATCCCGGCGTCGGTGGCGAAATGGGCCGGCGAAGCGCCCGAGCGCGTTTGGCTGGCGCAGCGCGCCGGTGACGACCGGCGGTGGCGCAAGCTGTCCTACGGCGCAGCCAAGCGCACGGTCGATGCGCTGACCCAGGCGCTCCTCAATCTGAAAGTCGATTCCGGCAGGCCCGTTGCGATCCTGTCCGGTAATTCCATCGAGCACGCGCTGATGACGCAGGCGGCGATGCAGGCGCGCCTTCCGGCGGCCCCGGTTTCGCCGGCCTATTCGTTGATGAGCCAGGATCACGTCAAGCTGAAATACCTGTTCGACCTGATCAAGCCGGCGGTGGTGATGGTGCAGGACGGCCCGAGTTTCGAGAAAGCGTTGAAGGCGCTCGACCTGAATGGGGTGACCGTACTCCACGTCGCGCGCCCTTGCGAAAGCATCAAGAGCGTCGCTTTCGGCGAGCTCGCCGCAACGCCTGTCACGGATGAGGTTGAACGATCAATCGCGCAGATCACGCCGGACACCGTCGGCAAGCTGCTGTTCACGTCCGGATCGACCGGGATGCCCAAGGCCGTCATCAACACCCAGCGCATGATGTGCGCCAATGCTGCGATGATGATGCAGGTGCGGCCGCGCGATCCCAATGCGCCGCAAGCTACTTACCTGGACTGGATGCCGTGGAATCATACGATGGGGGGCAATGCGCTGTTCAACCCCGTGCTGACCGAGGGCGGTACTCTTTATATCGATGATGGTCGTCCGATGCCGGGCATGATCGAGGAGACGCTGCGTAACCTGCGCGAGATATCGCCGACCTACTACGCCAACGTGCCCGCGGGTTATGCCG
>JAICIT010000490.1 GCA_025960445.1 Bradyrhizobium sp.
GGCGACAAGGGCGCGCCGCAACAGGTGATCACGCAGTTTCTGGATCAGAAATTGCCGATGATGGTGCTTGCCGATGTCGGAACATTGTCGCCGGAAATTCGCGAGCGCATCGCCGTATGGATCGCGCAAGGCGGGGTACTGGTCCGTTTTGCGGGTCCCCACCTGGCGCAAGCCGATGACGATCTGGTGCCCGTTAAGCTGCGCCAGGGCGGCAGGAGCCTCGGCGGCAGTCTCACCTGGGAAAAGCCGCAGCACCTTGCGGCGTTCACCGCCGATGGTCCCTTCGCAGGTCTCGCCGTGCCCAAGGACGTCACCGTCGCGCGGCAAGTGCTGGCCGAGCCGGATGCTGCACTGGCGACCAAAAGTTGGGCATCGCTGGAGGATGGAACTCCCCTGGTGACCGGAGAACATCGCGGCAAAGGTATCGTCAGCCTGTTTCATGTCAGCGCCGACATGCGCTGGTCCGATCTGCCGATGTCAGGCACCTTCGTTGAGATGCTCCGGCGCCTTGTTGATATGTCGGGCTACACCTCCAATCCGGGCGCCGGGGTTGCCGCGACAGCATCCGCGGAAATGGTAGCACCGCTGCATACGCTTGACGGTTTTGGCGCCTTTGGGCCACCGCCCTCGACGGCAAAGCCGCTGCCGGCCGACTTTCGGGATCGGGCAACGCCCGAACATCCGCCCGGATTCTACGGGCCTGCCGATGGTCCGCTTGCCGTCAACACGCTTGCAGCCGCCGATCGCATCGCACCGCTGGATACTTCGGCGCTCCGCGCGCGGCGCGCCAGCTACAGCAATGCCGAACCTCGGGACCTGCGTGGCATCCTGCTATCGACCGCGCTGGCGATCTTCCTGGTCGATGCAATCATCGTCGCCTTTCTTGGCGGCGGCATCGCGACGCTGCTGCGGCGGCGCACTGCCGCGGCCGCATTGGCATTGCTGTTCACAGTGTCGATATCGGCTGCGCCTTGGCCGAGCCATGCTCAGAACAGCGATGATTTCGCGATCAAGGCCACATCGCAGACCCGGCTCGCCTATGTCGTCACCGGAAACGCCGACGTCGATTCGATTGTGAAGGCGGGCATGGCCGGATTGACGCTCTTTCTTGCGCAGCGAACGGCGCTGGAAGCCGGCGATCCCGTGGGCGTCGATCCGGCGCGCGACGAGCTGGCGTTCTTCCCCCTGATCTACTGGCCGATCGTGCCCGGCGCGGCAAAGCCTCCGCAAGACGCGATAAACCGGATTGATGCCTACATGAAGCAGGGCGGCACGGTGCTATTCGACACCCGCGATGCGATCGAGGCGCCGCCGGGAGATACCAACGGGTCGCAAACGCCGGGAATGCTGACGCTGCGCAATATTTTGTCCGCACTTGACGTTCCCGAACTCGAACCAGTGCCGCGCGAACATGTTTTGACAAAAACGTTCTACCTGCTGCGCGACTTTCCAGGTCGCTTCAACACTGGCCAGACCTGGGTCGAGACGCTGCCGCGCGGCGAGGATGAGGAGGATGCTTCACGCCCGGCACGCGGCGGCGACGGGGTATCGCCGATCATCATCACATCGAATGACCTTGCCGGCGCCTGGGCGATACGCGCGGACGGACAACCGATGCTGCCATTGGCGGCCGGCGAACCGCGACAGCGTGAATTCGCTTTCCGTTCAGGGGTTAACATCGTGATGTACACCCTGACTGGGAACTACAAGGCAGATCAGGTGCATGCGCCCGCGCTCATCGAGCGGCTGGGACAATAGGACCGCCACGTGCAGTACGGGATCGCATTTACACCGCTTGTTCCCCCGCTGGTGCTTTGGCTCGGCATCGCCGCGATTGCGGTAATCGCCTCAATGCTGCTGCTCGCGCGCACGCGCGGTGCGGCGATACGTGTGGCGGCGCTGGTGCTGATCCTGCTCGCGCTGGCCAACCCATCCTTCACCCGCGAGGATCGCGAGCCGTTGTCGTCAGTTGCGGTCGTCGTGATCGACAAAAGTCCCAGCCAGAGTTTCGGGGACCGCACCCGCGAAACCGAAACTGCCAAGGAGGCGTTGGTCGATAGCCTCAAGAAGATCAAGGGCCTCGAGGTTCGGGTTGTCGAGGCCGGTCAGGCGGACGGCGAGACCGATGGCACCAAGTTGTTCGGCGCGTTGTCCTCGGCACTGTCTGATGTTCCCGTCGATCGCGTCGGCGGCGCTTTTCTGATCACGGACGGGCGGGTGCACGACATCCCGGCGAATGCGGCGGCATTGGGCTTTCAGGCCCCGGTGCACGCGCTGATCACCGGCCGCAAGGACGAGCGCGACCGGCGCATCGCCATATCCGCCGCTCCCCGTTTCGGCATCGTCGGACAGCCCCAAACCATCACCTATCGACTCGATGACCAAGGCGTTAGCGGCGACCGGGCAAAAGTCGTGGTCCGTCACGATGGTGAAGTGATCAACGAGCGCACCGTGCTGAGCGGCCAGACCGTCAACGTCGAAGTCAATATCAAGCATGCCGGCCCGAACATCGTCGAGATCGAGGCCTCTCCGCTCGCGAACGAACTGACGCAGGTTAATAACCGTGCCGTGGTCGCGATTGACGGGGTGCGCGACAAATTGCGGGTGCTGCTGGTCTCGGGCGAGCCGCATTCGGGAGAGCGCACCTGGCGCAATCTATTGAAATCCGACGCGAGCGTCGATCTCGTCCATTTCACGATCTTGCGGCCGCCAGAGAAGCAGGATGGCACGCCGATCAATGAACTTTCGTTGATAGCGTTTCCGACCCGCGAGTTGTTTCAGCAAAAGATCAACGAATTCCAGTTGATCATCTTTGATCGGTATGCCCGCCAAGGCGTGCTGCCGATCCCGTATTTCGACAACATTGCTCGGTACGTTCGCGCCGGGGGCGCGGTACTGGTCGCGGCGGGGCCGGATTACGCCTCCAGCACGAGCATCTGGCGCACGCCGCTGGATTCGGTGCTGCCGGCGGAGCCAGTGGGTGTTACCGAGAAGCCCTATTACGCGCACCTGAGCGACGCCGGCAAACGGCACCCGGTTACACGCGGGCTTGAGGGCTCAGGCTCCGAGCC
>JAICIT010000491.1 GCA_025960445.1 Bradyrhizobium sp.
CTCAACCGAAGATCCCGCTCATCATTCGAACAGGCTCGGCGTGTGGTTGACCACCGCGCCTTCGATCGCCAGCATCTTGAGCTTGGTCACAACGCCGCCATTGGCGGAGAAGCCGCCCGGCTTGCCGCCGGCGGCGAGCACCCGATGACAGGGCACCACGATCGGACAGGGATTGCGTCCGAGCGCCTGACCGACATCGCGCGACAGCTCGACCCCGCCGAGCCGCTTGGCAATATCGCCATAGGTCATTGTCTTGCCCGGCGGAATGGTGCGGGCAATCTCGTAGACCCCGCGGTGGAATTCGGGAACACCCTCCAGGTCAAGCACCACATCGGCAAGATCGTTCGGCTTTCCGTCCAGCAGTTCGACGATACCGTCGATGGCGCGTTGCACCTCGGCCCGCGGCGCCACCTCCGCGATATCCCCATAACGCTGACGGATGCGCGCGCGGGTCTTGTCCTCGTTGCCCATCGGTAGCTGCACCGCGCTGACGCCGCGCCGGCCCCAGGCAATCCCGCACCGTCCGATGGCTGTGTCGAATATCGCAAAATGATGAGCAGTCATCGCTGGCTCCTACTCTGTCCATGCATTTAGTCTGATGCTGGATCGGAATCTAGGCTTGGAAATTGTTGCGATCCACCCGAATTCCGGGCCGATTTCACGCATTCGATCAAACGGTTGGCGACCCTTGCGGGCACAAAAAGCGGTTGGGCGCGCGCCGGGTTCATGAAATGGTGCCTGATCAATACTCCCGCCAATGCCAGCCCCCACAACATCCGCGAGTCCTCATGCAGACCCTGAACGTCAACGGATACGACATGGCCTATCTCGAGGTCGGCCAAGGACCGCCGCTAGTCTGCATCCACGGCACGCTCGGCGATTTCCGCACCTGGTCGGCGGTGATCGGGCCATTGTCCAGAGCGCGCCGCGTGATCGCGGTGAGCCTGCGTCATTTTTTTCCGGAGCACTGGGACGGCGTCGGCGACGACTACCTGATGGCCCAGCACGTCGCCGACGTGATCGAATTCATCGACGGGCTGAATTTGGGTCGGTTGGACTTGATGGGCCACTCCCGTGGCGGACACATCGCGTTCCGGGTTGCCGAGCAGCGTCCTGCACTGTTGCGCAAGCTGATCCTGGCCGAGCCCGGCGGTGAACTCGATCAATCCCTCGACCCGGACGCCAATTCCGCGGCATCGCCTCGCGCAATGAGGTTCGTGGGGGCGGCCGAGAAAATCAGAAACGGCGATATCGAAGGTGGTGTCGCGGCGTTCTTCGACATGATCGAAGGCGATGGCGCGTGGAAGCAGTTGCCGGCCGCGCCGAAGCAGCAGCTTCGCGATAACGCTTTCACCCTGCTCGGGCAGATTGGCGAAAATCGCCAGCCCTACAAAAGGGTTGAGGCGGAAGCGATCAGGACGCCAACGCTGTTCATCGGCGGGGCCGCTACCCAAGGTACTTTACCGGGGGTGCTGCGCGCGCTGGCCGCGCATGTTGCGGGCTCGAAAACGGCGATGATAGCCGATGCCGGTCATTGGATGTTCGAGCAGGCGCCGCAAGAATTTTGCCGGATTGTCCTCGAGTTCCTTGACGCAACTTGATCCCTCTTTAGGACCATTTGGTGCTGTTTGGTTTCGCGCGGCCGGTTGGTAAACCCTCCGGCCGGTGCTACCTTTAGCTCGAGAACTCCAGCAGAATTCGCCTACAGAGCGAGGAGGAACACCCGATGAAGCTGACCCAGCAACAGATCGAGGACTTCAACCGCGAAGGGTGGTTGTTTTTGCCGGAATTGTTCAGCCCCGAGGAAGTCGAGTTTCTGGCGCGCGAGGCAGAGGGCATCTACGACACCAAGCGCCCCGAAGTCTGGCGCGAGAAGAGCGGCGCGCCTCGTACCGCCTTTGCAGCGCACCTCTACAACGAGGCTTTCGGCCTGCTCGGCGCGCATCCGCGCATGATCGATCCCGTCGAGCAGGTGTTCGGCGAGAAGGTCTACATGCATCAGTACAAGATCAACGCCAAGTCGGCTTTCACCGGCGACGTCTGGCAATGGCACCAGGACTACGGTACCTGGAAGCGGGACGACGGCATGCCGGAGCCACGCGCGATGAACATCGCGATCTTCCTCGACGAGGTGATGCCGATCAACGGGCCGCTGATGCTGGTGCCGAAAAGCCACCACGCCGGCAATCTCAAGGCGTCGCACGATCTCGAGACGACCTCATACCCGCTATGGACGCTGGATGAAGAAACGGTCACGCGGCTGGTGAAGGAAGGCGGCATTGTCGCGCCCACAGGGAAAGCGGGCGGCATGCTGATGTTCCACGGCAACCTGGTGCACGGGTCGGCCGGCAATATCACTCCCTATCCCCGCAAGATCGTTTACCTGACGCTGAACGCGGTTTCGAATTACATCCGAACTCCGACTCGTCCGGAGTACATTGCGCATCGCGACTTCACGCCGATACAGACAGTAGATGACGACGCGCTGATCCGGCTTGCGCGCGCCCATCGCCAGGCTGCGGAGTGAGAGCAGGTTCGGCCCGGCCCATCATCATGAGCCGTCATACATGACAAACGCGTAGCGCCGAGGGGCGGGCTCGCGCCAAAAGACGCGCGCGCCGGAATGACGAGAACAGGGTAATGCGCTCCCATGAATCTTCATCGTCTGCTTGAGGGCCGCCGCGCGGCAGGAAAGCCGGTTCAGGTCGCATTGATCGGCGCCGGTAAATTCGGCTCGATGTTCTTGTCGCAAGTGCCGCATACGCCGGGACTTGAAGTGCCCGTGATCGTCGATCTCGATCCCGAGCGGGCGCGCGAAGCCTGTCGGACGGTCGGCTGGGACACAGCGCGGCTCGCCGCGACGATATTCACCGCGGACGTGGCCAACGCAACATCGGGCCATATCGAAGTGATTGTGGAAGCCACCGGGAATCCTGCGGCCGGCATCAGGCATGCACGGGCAGCGATTGCGGCCGGCAAGCACATCGTCATGGTCAATGTCGAGGCCGACGTGTTGGCAGGGCCGCTGCTGGCAAAGGAAGCGCAGCGTGCGGGCGTCGTCTATTCA
>JAICIT010000492.1 GCA_025960445.1 Bradyrhizobium sp.
AAGGTCGCGCGTACCCAGTCCAGTAGCTCCGAGCCGAGCGATTCACCGCCGGTCAGCATGCTGCGCAATGTCACGCCCGGATGTTTGACCCCGGCCTGCCGCATCAGCTTCAATGCGGTCGGCGGCAGGAACACGTTGCGCACGGCATGATCGGCCATTAGCTGCATCGCCGCCTGCGGTTCGAATTTTTTGGCGCGATGCCCGACCACCGGTACGCCATGATACCAGGCAGGAAACAGCGCATCGAACAGCCCGCCGATCCAGGCCCAGTCGGCCGGCGTCCACATCACATCGCCCGGCTTCGGCAGGAAATCGTGCACCATCTCCACATTGGGCAGATGACCGAGCAACACGCGATGGGCGTGCAGCGCACCTTTGGGGTTTCCTGTCGTGCCCGAGGTGTAGATGATGATGGCGGGATCGTCGACGGAGGTGTCCAGAGTTGTGAATTGTTCGGATGCGGTTTCGATCGACGACCAGAATGATTTGGCGCCGGCGTGAACGGCCTCGCTGGTGATGTATATGTCTTGCAGATAAGGCAGCCGGCCGCGGATCTTCGACAGCTTCTCCCAGCCGGTTTCGTCGGTGACGATCGCCTTGGCGCCCGAGTTAGCGAGACGAAATTCCAACGCGTCCTCGCCGAACAACGTGAACAGCGGCACCGAGACCAGACCGGAGCGGAAGGCCGCCAGATGCACGATCGGCAGTTCCAGTGATTGCGACAGAAACACCGCGACCCGGTCGCCGCGCGACAGCCCGTCGGCCTTCAATACATTGGCGAACCGGCTCGATAGCTCGCGCATCTCGTCAAAGGAGGTGCGCGTCGCTTTGCCGTCCTCGTCGACATAGATCAACGCCACCCGATTGCTGCCATCGGCATAACGATCGCAGCAGGCGGTCGCGATGTTGAACCGCGCGGGGATATCCCAGCGGAAATTCCCGTAGAGCGTTTTGTAGTCTGAGGTCTCTGTCAGCATCTGATCAAGTTAGCCGATCGCTCTCCGGGTATAAACCCTCTCGTCGGCTTCGCACACGCTTGCTGCCACATCATAGCAAAAACCTTGCTGCTTACAGTGCAGCCGTGAAAATGCGCCACTCGCCTGGAATTCCCTTGAGAGGATAAGTGCCTCGCTCCTCGAAGCGCAATCCCGAACCTGCTACCAGATCCTTCACGGTGCCCGAAACCAGAACCTCACCGGCGTCGGCAAGCGACGCCACGCGTGCGCCGATGTGGACGGCGATCCCGCCGACATCATCGCCGATGATCTCGCACTCACCTGTATGAAGACCGGCCCGGACTTCTATACCGAGCGACTTGATCTCCTGCACGATTGCATGAGCGCATTGAACACCACGTGCCGGCCCGTCAAAGGTGGCCAGAAAACCGTCCCCGGTTGTTTTGACTTCATGACCGCGAAAGCGCGCGAGATTTCGACGGATGACGGCGTGATGATGCTCCAGTAAATCGCGCCAGCGCTGGTCGCCGAGCCCCGCAGCCGTTTCGGTCGAGCCCACGATGTCGGTGAAGAGAACTGTAGCAAGTACGCGATCCACCGGGGCCGGTGCTCGCGATCCCGTCAGGAATTCTTCTATTGCCTCGGAAATCTGGTTGGCACTCTCGCCGACATAGAAGATGTGATCCGTTCCCGGCAGTTCGACAAGACGAGCGCCCGGAATGTGCGCGGCCACGTCGCGTCCACCTTCCACATTGACTGCCTTATCTTCCGTGCGGTGGATCACAAGCGTCGGCACTCGAACTGCCGGAAGGATGCTGCTGATATCGATCTGACTGTTCATGCGCATGAGAGCGGTCACGGCGGCCGGGCTCGCCCCGAGCCGCTCGTTGCGACCCCACCAGCGCTGAAAGGCAGCGTCGTTTGCTCGCGAGGGTGCGAATCTTTGTACGCTGCCGCCAGTGCCCCACGATTGCTCGACGTAGCTGAAGAACTGGCCGAGTGCCTCTTCGGTGGGAAACCAGTACGAAAATCGTGAAAAGCTCCCATAGAGGATCAACGCGCGACAACGGTCGGGGTAGGTTGCGGCAAACAGAACGGATAGTGGCGCGCCTTCGGAAATCCCGAGCAGCGCCGCCTGCTTCATGCCGCCGGCATCCATCACGGCTCGGAGGTCGTCCATCCGCTGATCGAGACCGGGCAACTCCACGACGCGATCCGACATTCCGGTGCCGCGCTTGTCGAAGGTTATCACCCGAGCGTAGCTGGCCAGGCGATTGAGAAAGCGCGCGTAGTCGGGTTGGTCCCAATAGCTTTCGACGTTGGACACGAATCCGGGGACTATAACCAGATTGACCGGACCGTCGCCGAATGCCTGATAGGCGATGTGAACGTCACCGCTCTTGGCGTACTGCGTAACCGGCTGCATGAATGGACCTCCGTCATCTCGCCAAAAGATCCGGCCCGAAGCATAGCAGCAATTCCGGCGAAACATGCCGCCGAGGCTACTCGGGCGCGAGGACGACGTTATCGAGTGAGGTCCGGGAAGCCAATCTGGCAAGCGCGGGAAAAAACCCTCCGAGCAAGGGCTCACCCCGTCAGCGCCGCTTTCACCATGCCGCTGGCCTTGCCGAAATCCATCTGGCCGGCGTATTTCGCCTTCAACGCGCCAATCACCTTGCCCATGTCCTTGATCCCGGCGGCGCCGGTCTCGGCAATCGCGGCGGAGATCGCGGCCTTCACATCGGCTTCCGACATCTGCTTCGGCAAATAGCCGGAGATGATGTCGATCTCCTCGCGCTCCTGCGCAGCGAGTTCGGCGCGACCGCCCTTGTCATAGAGTTCGACCGCCTCCCGGCGCTGCTTGATCATCTTCTGCAATACGCTGAGCAGATCGGCGTCGCTGAGCGGCGGCTTGCCCTCCCCGCGTGCCTCGATGTCGGCGTTCTTGATAGTCGAATTGACCATGCGCAGAGTGGAGAGCTTGCGCTCGTCCTTGGCGCGCATCGCATCCTTGACCGCATTGTTGATGTCGTCGCGTAGCATCGTCGTGTCCTCTCGCGGCCTTCAGGCCCTGTTGGCAGCACCTGATCTAGGCCGTTCGCGG
>JAICIT010000493.1 GCA_025960445.1 Bradyrhizobium sp.
GGAATCCCGCATCGCGGATTCGCCGAGCGAAACGTCGGCATGCACTGAAAACGGCGCCTGCACATAGGTGAAGGTCGAGATGATCACGCGCCAGATGCTCTCGACCGTGTCGAGCGGCAGGATTCCACGATGGCGCTGCACCAGTCGACGCATCATCTCGGCTTCGCGCGCCGGCCGGAACGCTGACCCGACCTCCTGCGTCTGCTTCACCTGAATCAGCCGATCGATAATGTCGCCGCGCGCCATCAGCAGTCGATGCATCTGCTCATCAATGCTGTCGATCTCTTTGCGCAACACCTCAAGGGAGGGCGGAGCTGGGGGCGATTGAGACATTCTTTGAGGCCTACAAGTATGACAGATCGGCGCTACGGCATTGATTAGGAAAGAAGGTGAGTAAAAGCAAAACAAACGTTGGTTGTATCGGTCATCGCGGGTCTGATCGGCGCACCCGCGGACGTTGCTTGTCTTGACGAAACGCCCGCACGAGAGTACATTTAACGCCATTCCGTGGTCATTTGAGCCGGCCGGCTTGCAGCCACGTTAAACAACTCGCTAAACAGGCCGGGGACAATGTGATCCCGGTCGAACTTTGTTCAGGCCGGGTTTTTTATGGCCTGATTTCGGTGGCGGTTTTCGCAGACCTCCGAAGGAGTCGGTACCAAGATGGTAAACGTGCAGTCGATACCAAGCCCGGCGATCCACGCCGACGAGCGATCCCACGAGGCGGACCATCCGAGCTCGCAGGTGGCGTTGTTCGGCATCGACCAGCCGCTGCCGCTGGATTGCGGTATCGATCTCAAGCCCTTCCAGATCGCGTACCAGACCTACGGCGAGCTCAATGCGGCGAAGTCCAACGCCATTCTGGTCTGTCATGCGCTGACCGGCGATCAGCATGTCGCCAACATCCATCCCGTCACCGGCAAGCCCGGTTGGTGGGAGACCATGGTTGGTCCCGGCCGGCCGCTCGATACGGATACTTACTTCATCATTTGCACCAATGTGATCGGCGGCTGCATGGGCTCGACCGGGCCGGCTTCGATCAATCCTGCGACAGGCAGATTGTGGGGGCTGGATTTTCCGATCATCACCATTCCCGACATGGTGCGGGCCCAGGCCATGCTGCTGGATCGCCTCGGAATCCAGACGCTGTTCTCGGTGGTCGGCGGCTCGATGGGCGGCATGCAGGCATTGCAGTGGACCGCGGCGTACCCCGAGCGCGTGTTTTCGACGCTGGCCATTGCCTGCAGCACCCGGCACTCGGCGCAGAATATCGCGTTTCACGAGCTCGGCCGCCAGGCCGTGATGGCCGATCCGGATTGGCACAACGGGCGCTATTTCGAACAAGGCACGCATCCGCATCGTGGGCTCGGCGTCGCGCGAATGGCCGCGCATATTACGTATCTGTCGGATGCCGCCCTGCACCGCAAATTCGGACGGCGAATGCAGGATCGCGAGCTGCCGACGTTCTCCTTTGACGCGGATTTTCAGGTCGAGAGTTATCTGCGTTATCAGGGTTCGTCTTTTGTCGAGCGGTTCGATGCCAACAGCTATCTCTATTTGACGCGCGCGATGGATTACTTCGATATTGCCGCCGATCATGAAGGCAAGCTGGCGCAGGCATTTCGCGGCATCAAGACGCGGTTTTGCGTGGTCTCGTTCACCAGCGATTGGCTGTTTCCAACATCGGAGTCGCGCGCGCTGGTTCATGCGCTCAACGCTTCCAGCGCGCGGGTGTCATTCGCCGAGATCGAGACGGACCGCGGACATGACGCATTCCTGCTCGAAGTTCCCGAGTTCTTCGATATCTCCCGTGCGTTCCTGCAATCCGCGGGCACGGCACGAGGCCTGAGCGAACCGTCATGAACGCGCACCAACAGGTCCTGCCGCTGAATGGTGTCATGCGACCCGACACCGGGCATTACCGCGGCGATCACTTGCTGTTGGCCGAGATGGTCGAGCGCGGCTCGAAAGTGCTCGACGTCGGGTGTGGAGACGGTGACCTGCTGCAGCTGCTCGAAAGCCGCGGGATTGATGGACGCGGGATCGAACTGTCGCGCGAAGGGGTGAACCGGTGTGTCGCCAAGGGCCTCGCGGTGGTGCAGGGCGATGCCGACACCGACCTTGTCAACTATCCCGATGATGCGTTCGACTATGTGATCCTGTCCCAGACGCTGCAGGCGACCCGGCAGCCGCGAGCGGTTCTGGAGAATTTGCTGAGGATCGGCCGCCGCGCGATCGTTTCGTTTCCGAATTTTGGGTTCTGGAAGATGCGGCTGCAACTTCTGATCGGCGGACACATGCCGCGCACCGAGAACCTGCCGGCGACCTGGTACGACACGCCCAATATTCATTTCTGCACCATCAAGGATTTCGTCCAGCTTTGCGGAGAGATCAACGTGAAGATGGAGCGCGCGGTGGCGCTGGACCTTTATGGCCGACCGCTGCGGCTGAACGCGCCGTGGTGGTTCTGGAACATGTTCGGCGAGCAGGGGGTGTTCCTGCTGAGCAGGGCGGGTAAAGCGAAGTAGGCGAACCAACACAGTCCATCCTTCTGTGAAGTACCACGTCAATGTTACACAGGGCCCGATATCGCTTCGCTCCTCGCAATGACGGTCGCTCTTTCTTATCCCTCCCTCCCCACAAAGTGGGAGGGATAAGACCGGCGATCCGGTTGCAGTGTACGCATCACGGCGCCCGCAATTCACCCAAAAGTGGCTCACGCGAGTCCCAACAGCTAAACGCAAACCGTTAAAGCCGTCGTTGCGAGCGCAAGCGAAGCAATCCATGGCAGCAAGGCAAGAATGGATTGCTTCGTCGCGTTCGCTCTTCGCAATGACGCCTTCTTCATCCCCCACTTGGAAGCGGCCAACCGACGCATCGTCCGCTCCGCTTCTCCCTCGCCCCGCTTGCGGGGAGAGGGTCGGGGTGAGCGGGAATTTCCACGCATTCGGACTCCCCCGAGCGTCCCCCTCACCCGAAGCCTACGGCTTCGACCTCTCCCCGCAAGCGGGGCGAGGTGAAAACACCCAC
>JAICIT010000494.1 GCA_025960445.1 Bradyrhizobium sp.
GACCGACGACACGTCGGTGACGCTCGCGTCGCTGCCAGGTCGCACGGTGGTGTTCGCCTATCCGAGGACCGGTGAACCCGGCAAAATCGCCTTGGTTGACGACTGGGACCTGATTCCCGGAGCGCGCGGGTGCACGCCGCAAACATGCGCGTTCCGTGATCTGTTCGCGGAATTGAAGGCAGCCGGCGCAGGACACGTCTTCGGCCTGTCGACACAGAGCAATACCTATCAGACCGAAATGGCCTCGCGTCTGCACTTGCCGTTTCCGGTCTTATCGGACGAGAAGCTGGAGCTTACGCGCGCGCTCGATTTGCCGACGATGCAGGTCGCGGGTCTGACGCTGATCAAGCGGTTGGCGCTGATCATCGACGACGGGCGCATCAGCCACGTGTTCTATCCGGTGTTTCCGCCCGATCGAAATGCCGGCGACGTGCTATCGTGGCTGAAAGAAAACCGGATTTGAGCTGAGCCGCCTATCAACTCAAATCCGCGCGCACTCTTGCAAACACAGCCCGAAACATTTCCGGCGTCAGCACCCGCGTATTGGTGTTGTAGCGCGAGCAGTGATAGCTGTCGTAAAGCCTGTAGGCGCCGGCCTGGTGGATCGCGCCGTGTGCGAATGGTGCCTCGACCGCGCGGACGTTGAGCGCCTTCAACGTGGATTCATGCGCAACGCGCCCAAGCGCGACGATCGCGCTCAAGTTTCGCATCGATGCGAGGCTTGCGGTCAGGAACTGGCGACACGTGCTGATCTCAGCCGGCAGCGGCTTATTCTGCGGCGGCACGCAGCGAACCGCATTGCTGATCCGGCAGTCGATCAGCTTGAGCCCGTCGTCCGGCCGCGCTTGATAGGCGCCCTCGGCAAAGCCGTATTCGATGAGTGTTGCGTAGAGCAGGTCCCCGGCGAAATCGCCGGTGAAGGGACGCCCGGTGCGATTGGCGCCCTGAAGTCCGGGCGCCAGGCCGACAATCAAAAGCCGTCCGTCGGGATCACCGAACGAGGGTACTGGAGAATTGAACCAATCCGGCTCACGCGCGCGCGTGGCTTCGCGGAAGCTCAGAAGCCGGGGACATAATGGACAGTCGCGATCGGGTTCGCCGCGGAGGACCGCAGGCGGCGGATTCCCGCTTGCGGGCTTCGCGCTGGCCTTGTTCTCAATCGTCGAAATCGTCGTCGCCCCTCGGTACCATCGTGGTCGCGCGCTGCAGGAATTGCGGCGCGTGATGACGAGGTTCGCGGGGGGCGGGGCGTTCGGATGGATCGCGGCCGATCTTCGATTGCAGTTCTACGAGGTCGGTGAACACGTCGGCCTGTCGCCGCAATTCGTCGGCGATCATCGGCGGTTGGCTTGAGATTGTCGATATCACGGTAACGCGCACGCCGCGACGCTGTACTGCTTCGACGAGGGAGCGGAAGTCGCCATCCCCTGAGAACAACACGATCTGATCGACGTGCTCGGCGAGCTCCATGGCATCGACCGCGAGTTCGATATCCATGTTGCCTTTCACCTTGCGGCGTCCGCTGGCGTCGATGAATTCCTTGGTCGCCTTCGTGACGACCGTGTAACCGTTGTAATCGAGCCAATCGATCAACGGCCGAATGGATGAGTATTCCTGGTCTTCAATGATCGCGGTGTAGTAGAACGCGCGAAGCAGCGTCCCCCGGCTCTGGAATTCCTTGAGCAGGCGTTTGTAATCAATATCGAAACCGAGTGTCTTGGCGGTTGCGTAAAGATTGGCGCCATCAATAAACAGCGCAATTTTGCTGGTGGGGGAGACGGACATTCAGTGCTCGCTTTTTTTCAAGTTATTGGCGCAGCGGCAACCGACCGCGCATTCCCAAAATTGTTGCCTCGTAATTTCGGGTTGAATTGACCCGACAGGCACCACCGCAATGTGGTATGCAAAAGGCAAAAAGGCCATGAGTTGGTTATGGTATAAAGCGACATTATTTTGTCGCGGACCGGCTCTATCGTGGCCGTGTCGTCCAAAGGTAGGGGTCAGAGCGCAAAATGGCCTTGCGAAACAGCCTCGGCCTCTATAACTAGCGGGCATAATCAACATATTCGTCCCCAGTTAACGGAGCGACAGTCGATGGCGCGCGTCACCGTAGAAGATTGCATTGATAAGGTCGATAACCGGTTCGACCTCGTCCTGTTGGCGGCGCACCGAGCCCGCATGATCTCGTCCGGATCGCAGCTTACGGTCGATCGGGATAACGACAAAAACCCGGTTGTATCGCTGCGGGAAATTGCCGATTCGACGATCTCCCCGGAAGATCTCCGCGAAGAACTGGTCCATTCGCTGCAGAAATTCGTCGAGGTGGACGAGCCCGAACCCGATACAGTGCCGCTGATCGGCTCGGCCGGCGCCAGCGTCGATGCCGACGATACCGAGGTCGCCGTTGAGCGGATCACCGAGGAGGAGCTTCTAAAGGGCCTCGAGGGTCTGGCCCCGCCGGAAGAGCAGCCGGAAGAGGATGAATAGGCGCGCACGCTAATAAAAAGCCGCAGATTTTACGAAAGGCCCGGATATCGATCCGGGCCTTTGCTTTTGTTGACCTTTCTATGGTTACCATGCTGCCCACGGACGCGGTATCGATCCGACAAGGTTGCTCCCGATGTGGGGCGGCCGGCCGGGCCTATGCCGCGCCAGGTGTCCAAAATCGAGCATTTTTACGGCCCAGAAGGTGCTGCTGTGCTCGCGGACGCATTAGGTAAACAGGAGGCCGGCCGCTTGTCGGGGCCGGACCGTGAAGGCAGCGATCCTATGGTGAACTGGCGCCGCACCACATCTCAGATGCAGGCCGCGACCGAATCGGTTGCCGTGGCGCCTTCGTCGCCGGTGTCGGCGAGGGCGGGCAAGCCGCCCCGTCCGCGCATGATGCGCCAGTATGATCTGGTGGAACGGGTCAGGTCCTATAACCCCGGCACCAATGAAGACCTGCTGAACCGCGCTTACGTTTACGCCATGAAGGCGCATGGCGCGCAAACCCGCGCCTCCGGCGATCCCTATTTTTCCCATCCGCTC
>JAICIT010000495.1 GCA_025960445.1 Bradyrhizobium sp.
GCCTATGGCGAGAAGCGGCGGCTCGAAATCGGCCTGGCGCTCGCCACCTCGCCCAAGCTGCTGCTGCTTGATGAGCCGCTCGCCGGGATGAGCCCGCGCGAGCGCGCCGAAACCGTCAAACTGCTCAAGTCGATCAGCCGCGGCCGAACCATGATCGTCATCGACCATGACATGGACGCGCTGTTCGAAATGGTCGAACGCGTCACCGTGTTGCAGGAAGGGCGTGTGCTGGTCGAAGGGACGCCGGAGGAAATCAAGAATAATCCGCTGGTGCAGGAAGCCTATCTCGGCGGAGTGCATGGAGTGCTTGCCGCATGAACTTGCTGGAGGCCAAAGGCCTGAACAGCTACTACGGCGATTCGCATATCCTGTTCGATGTGTCGCTGCGGGTCGGGCGCAACGAGGTCGTCGGTCTGCTCGGCCGCAATGGCGCCGGCAAGAGCACGACCCTGAAAAGCCTGATGGGGGTGCTGACGCCGCGCACCGGCACGGTGATGCTTGATGGCGCTGACATCGCGGGATTGAAGAGCCATGCGATTGCCCAGGCGGGCATGCAGCTTGTGCATGAGGAGCGGCGGATTTTCGGCAGCCTTAGCGTCGAGGAAAATCTGGTTCTTGCCGGATTGACAGCCTCGGGCCGCTGGCCGCTCGACCGCATTTACCAGATGTTTCCCCGGCTCAAGGAGCGGCGCGGCAGCCGCGGCACCGATCTGTCGGGTGGGGAGCAGCAGATGCTGGCGATCGCGCGCGCGCTGGTGCGCGATCCGAAAATCGTTTTGCTGGATGAGCCGTTCGAGGGTCTGGCGCCCGTCATCGTGCGCGATTTGATGACCGCTTGCCGCAATCTCGCGGCAGCCGGTCAGACCATTGTGCTGGTGGAGCAAAACCTGGCGGCGACGCTGGCTCTCGCGCAGCGCGTCTACATCATCAACAACGGTCATATCGTTCACGAAGGGCCGGCGCAGGAAATCAAGGCCCAACCGGAACTCCTCCAGCGCTATCTCGGCGTCTGACCAGCGGCGCTGGCTGCCGAGCGGCTTGTGGCGCTCGCTCGTGCGGCGCTCGCGATTATTGTTTCAGCGCCGCAATCATCCTTGCAGCGTGCTCCTCGAGAACTGTTGAATCTTCCTTGCGGGTTTGCGGCGGCAATAGCTCGATGCCAGCCTTGACCGGCATCACGTGCATGTGCAGGTGAAAGACCACTTGTCCGCTGGCAGCCTCGCTGAACTGCTGGATGATGATCCCTTCCGCATCAAACGCCGTGACTGCCGCGACCGCGATCTTCTTTGCTGTCCGCGCCACCTCGGCGAGATCATCCGGCGCAATGTCGAGAATGCCGCGCGCAGCCGCTTTGGGTATCACCAGCGTATGACCGGGTGAGCGGGGCATGATGTCCAGAAAAGCCAGCGTGTGGGGGTTTTCATAAACGCGGTAGCACGGGATTTCCCCGCGTAGGATTTTCGCGAAAACATTTTGATCGTCGTATGTCGTCATGATCCTCACCTGGAATAAATCAGCGCGATGCCCTTGGGCCGTGAATCCTTAAATCCGCGAGGCGAGCTGCTTCCAGACCGCTATGCACCGCCAATAGGCGACCGAGTTGCTGCGGTCCATGGACGCTAAGTGCCAAAAGCGACCGTCCCCTCGGTTCGCCGAAGCAATTCGGCAAATTGAAAAGGACAATCGCTCCGGCGATGAACTCAAATCGCGATCCGGCTACTTGTAGGCGACCGCAGCACTCGAGGGGCCCGCAAGCGGGATGATCTTGAAGTCCCGGAATCCGACCTCGCGACACCAGCCGGCAAAGTCGGATCCCGAGTAATCGAAGGCATCGCCAAATTCGATCAGCATGTTGAGAGACATCATCAGGCCGAATGCATTCTCGCGTCTTGCATCGTCGATGAGCGCCTCGATAACCACAAACGCACCCCCCGGAGGCAACGCATCATACGCCTTCCGAATGAGCGCCTTCTTCTTCTCAAGGTTCCAATCGTGCAGGATCATCCCCATGGTGATGACGTCCGCCTTGGGCAAGGGATCGGCAAAGAAGTCGCCAGCAACAGCCGTTACCCGGTCAGTCAGGCCGGCCTGCTGAATTTTGCGTGTGGCTATCGGCACGACTTCAGGAAGATCGAAGCTGGTGCAAAGCATGTGCGGATGCGCAGCGGCGACCATGCAGGAAAGCTGCCCGGTCGCGCCACCGACATCGCAAAGGGTGTTGAAGTTGGAGAAGTCGAATTTGCTCGCGAACTCTTTGAAGTTTCCAGCCGATACCCCCGACATGGCGTTCATGAACTGCTCAAGACGTGCGGGTTCCGCGTAGAGCTTCGCGAACAACGGCTCTCCGGAGTGCTTGGTTTCGTTTTGTGGCATGCCCGTCTTCAGACCCTCGGTGAGGTCCGCCCAGAATCGATACAGGCGAGCATTCGCCATCTCGAGGATGCCGCCGATGTAGCCAGGGCTGTTTCGGTCCAGAAAAAAGGCGCTCTCGGGTGTATTCGAGTAGCGCGCCTCGGGACCGTCGCCCTCACGTTGGAGAAACTTGAGAGCCAGCAGCGCGTCCGGGAAGTCTGGTACGGCGCGGGGACTGAGTTGCAACGCCGCGGCGATCTCCTTGCCGGTCAGCGGCTGCTTGGCGAGCGTGGTGAACAGTTCCAGTTCGACGGCTGAAAGCAGCGTCTTTGACGCAAAGAACCCCATGCCGACTTGCATGATATTTGATGGATCCAGGTCCGACATTGATCCCTCCTGTTGATGAGCGCCGTGCTTGGCTCACGTGGCGCGAGGTTGTAACACGTTGAACCCTGCAGGAGTCCGTTCCGGATCATTCACGACCGGTTAAGTCGGCAGCGAGTCCAGCCACGTCCGCTGGGCCGCGTGCGAGTTGACAGTGCACGTCGAGAATGCCGCCCGCAGCCGCTTTCAGTATCACCAGCGCATGACCGGGTGGGCGGGCATGATGTCCAGAAAAGCCAGCGTGTGCGGGTTTTCATCGACGCGGTAGCACGGGATTTCGCCGCGAAGGA
>JAICIT010000496.1 GCA_025960445.1 Bradyrhizobium sp.
ATTGAGGTCGACGACTTCGCGCCCGAAGCGCTGTCGCCGATTTACAGCAAGCCGGGTGACGTGCATCAATTCTTTCAAGAGCTCGGTGAACAAAAGGCGGCAAGCTGATGGCGCGGCCGGTTTTTATCGTCGACGGCAGCCGGACTCCGTTTCTCAAGGCGCGGAGCGGGCCGGGCCCATTCACGCCGGTCGACCTCGCCGTGCAGTGCGGCCGGCCATTGCTGGCGCGGCAGCCGTTCGCCCCGTCGGCGTTCGATCAGGTCATCCTCGGCTGCGTCAACGTCATCGCGGACGAGATGAATCCGGCGAGGGTCGCCGCGTTGCGGCTTGGCATGGGCGAGGCAATGGTCGCCTTCACCGTGCAGATCAATTGCGGTTCCGGCATGCAGTCGATCGACACTGCCTATCAATATATCCGCGAGGGCGCCTCCGAACTGATCCTCGCCGGCGGGGCGGAAGCATTAAGCTATGCACCGCTGGTCTGGCCCCAGCACGGCGTGCGTTGGTTCGCCGGGTTGGCCAGCGCCAAGGGCGTGCTCGCCAGGATCGCCGCGATATTGAAGGCCCGGCCGGCCTATTTCAAACCAGTGATCGGGCTGGAGCGCGGGCTTACCGATCCGATTACCGAACTCAACATGGGACAAACCGCCGAAGTGGTGGGTCATCTCTTTGGCATCACTCGCGCGCAATCCGACATTTACGCTGCCGAAAGCCACAAACGGTTGGCCAACGCCCAGGCAAAGGGTTTTCTCAAAGGCGAAGTCGAGATCGCGTTCGCTCGCGACGGCAAGTTCTACGATCACGATGACGGCGTGCGGCCGGATTCTTCGCCGGAGACGCTTGCAAAGCTGAGACCCGTGTTCGAGCGGCCGTGGGGGCAGGTCACCGCCGGCAATTCGTCCCAGATCACAGACGGCGCGTCATGGGTCATCCTTGCCTCTGAACAGGCGGTCAGGAAGCACGGCCTGACGCCGAAAGCCGTCATCGTCGACAGCCAATGGTCGGCGCTTGATCCCAGCATCATGGGCCTCGGCCCGGTGCTGTCGGCAACCGAACTCCTGAAGCGCAACAAGCTGGCGCTCGGCGACGTTGAGACATGGGAGTTGAACGAGGCGTTCGCGACCCAGGTGCTCGGGTGCCTTGCCGCATGGCGGGACGAAAAGTTCTGCCGCGAAATTCTCGGCCTTGAGGCTGCTGCCGGGGAGATCGACCTCGCCAGGCTGAATGTCGACGGCGGCGCGATCAGCCTCGGTCATCCCGTCGGCTGCAGTGGCAACCGGATCGTGCTGCATCTCGTCAATGCCATGAAGCGGCTTGGCACCAAACGCGGGATCGCCACCGAATGTATCGGCGGCGGGCAGGGTGGCGCGATGTTGATCGAGACGGTGTGACGATGGATTCACGCATCAGGGAAGCCTTCGGCGACCGCATACTCGAGCTCGGGCCAAAGCCTGCGGCGGACGGTCCTTATCGCAATTTCAAGCTGACCCGCGACAGCGATGGCATTGCCTGGCTGATATTCGACCGCGCCGGCGCCAGCGCCAATACGCTTTCGGCTGAGGTGATCGAGGAGCTCGACCTGGTGCTTGCGGCGCTGGAGGCCGAGCGGCCTGCGGGAGTTGTCGTTCGCTCCGCCAAGAACTCCGGCTTTATCGCTGGCGCCGATGTCAACGAATTCCGTGGCGCAACCGATTCCGGTCTGGTCGAAACGGCGATTGGTCGGGCGCATGCGGTAATCGATCGCCTGGAGGCGCTAAAAATTCCTACGGTCGCCGTCATTCATGGCTTTTGCCTCGGCGGCGGCCTCGAAGTCGCGCTCGCCTGCCAGTCCCGCATCGCGATCGAAGGTGCGCGATTTGGTTTTCCAGAGGTAATGCTCGGCCTGCATCCCGGTCTCGGCGGCACCGCCCGTTTCACGCAGCTGGTCAACCCGATCCAGGCGATGCGGCTGATGCTGACTGGCAAGACGATCGACGCACGAGCGGCGAAGTCGCTCGGGCTGGTTGATGCGGTCACGGAGGAGCGGCATGTCCGCAACGCCATCAGGGATGCGGTGTTCGGCCGCCTGAAGCGCGCGCGGCCGGGCATCTTGAACTCAGTTCTCAAGTTTGCGCCATTGCGCGGCTTGCTAGGTTCGAGAATGCGCAGCGAGGCCGAAAAAGCCGCGCCACACCAGCATTATCCGGCGCCGTATGCATTGATCGACCTTTGGGAAAAGCACGGCGGCGATAAGCCCGCGATGCTCGCGGCCGAAAAGGCCTCGTTCGCTGGACTGATGGTGACGCCAACGGCGCAGAACCTGATCCGCGTATTTTTCCTGCGCGAGCAGATGAAGAAACTGGCGGGCAGCGGCGCCAACGTGCGGCAAGTTCACGTTATCGGCGCGGGGGCGATGGGCGGCGATATCGCAGCTTGGTGCGCCCATCAGGGACTGCGGGTCACCCTGTCAGACATGAAGCCGGAGCCGATCGCCGGCGCGGTGAAGCGCGCCTCGGATCTGTTCGGCAAGATCATCCGCAAGCGCACCGACATCCGCGATGCGCTGGATAGGCTCGTTCCCGATGTGGAAGGAGAGGGCGTCCGCAACGCGGATTTGATCATTGAGGCCGTTCCCGAAAAGCTGGACCTCAAACAGAAAGTTTATGCCGGGCTCGAACCCCGGATGAAGCCGGACGCGATCCTGGCCACCAACACGTCAAGCATTCCGCTGCAGGATTTGCGGGCCACCCTGCAACGGCCGGAGCGGCTGGTCGGGTTGCATTTCTTCAATCCCGTGTCCCGGCTGCAGCTCGTTGAGGTCGTGAGCCATGACGGCAGCGATCCCCCGGTACTCAACCGGGCGCTGGCTTTTGTCGGCGCAATCGATCGGCTGCCGCTACCCGTCAAGAGCTCGCCGGGCTTTGTCGTGAACCGCGCGCTGACGCCTTACATGCTCGAAGCCATGCTGATGCTCGACGAGAACATCGACAAGCTCACGATCGATACCGCGGCGGAAAAGTTCGGCATGCCGATGGGTCCGATC
>JAICIT010000497.1 GCA_025960445.1 Bradyrhizobium sp.
AAGCTAACCGGTTGCCGCTTCGATCTTGCTGCCCTACCTATGAGCGATGAAATTTCTCGACGAGGCAAAGGTCTATATCCGTTCCGGCGACGGCGGCAACGGATGCGTGGCGTTTCGCCGCGAGAAGTACATCGAGTTCGGTGGACCGAGCGGCGGCAATGGCGGGCGCGGCGGCGACGTCGTGATCGAGGCGGTCGATGGACTGAACACGCTGATCGACTATCGATATCAGCAGCATTTCAAGGCTCAAAAAGGCACCAATGGCATGGGCAAGGATCGCCATGGGGCCAATGGCAAGCCGATCGTGCTCAAGGTGCCGGTCGGCACGCAGGTGTTCGATGAAGATCGCGAAACGCTCATTCACGATTTCACGACACTCGGCGAAAAATTCGTGATCGCGGAAGGCGGCAATGGCGGATTCGGCAACGCGCATTTCAAGACCTCCACCAATCGCGCACCGCGAAACGCCAATCCAGGTCAGGAGGGCGAGGAGCGCTGGATTTGGCTGCGGCTGAAACTGATCGCGGACGCAGGCCTAGTGGGCCTGCCCAATGCCGGCAAATCAACCTTCCTGGCGGCGGTCAGCGCCGCCAAACCAAAGATTGCCGATTACCCTTTCACCACGCTGCATCCGCAACTGGGTGTCGTGAACGTCGATGGCCGCGAATTCGTGTTGGCGGATATTCCAGGTTTGATCGAAGGCGCCCATGAAGGCTCCGGGCTTGGCGACCGCTTTCTCGGCCATGTCGAGCGCTGCCGCGTGTTGCTTCATCTGGTTGATGCAACCTGCGAACACGCCGGCAGAGCCTACAAGACGGTGCGGAGTGAGCTTGAGGCCTATCAGGGACATCTCACCGAGAAAATCGAGATCGTCGCGTTGAACAAGATCGATGCCGTGAGTCGGGACGAAGTGAAGAAGCAGAAGGATCGCCTGAAGCGCGCCGCCGGCAAGACACCTCTGTTGATGTCAGGCGTGACCGGGCAAGGCGTAAAGGAAGCGCTGCGCGCGCTAGCTGAGGTCATTGGTGAAGCGCCGGTGTCTGGCAAAGCCAAAGGGCCGGCACAGGCGGAGCCTTGGTCACCAACGACGCCGCAGGGCTGATTTTATAGCGCTTTCGAACGATAGATGCATTGCCGCGAAGAAGCCGCGTCAAGGCAAAGAATCGAACCTGATAAAGAGTACAGCCCTCACTTGCGCTGCCTCCACCTGACTGCGAGACTGGACACCTGCCAAATCTGATGGAGGAAAGTCATGATCGGTTATGTCACCGTGGGCACCAACGATCTCAACAAGGCTGGCGAATTCTACGACAAGATATGCGGCGAACTGGGCATGGGCCGCTTCATGGCCAATGACCGCATCATCGCGTGGGGCGGCCCCGGCGGCGGAGCCGGTTTCGGCGTCACGCTTCCTTTCGACGGCAAGCCGATGACGGTAGGCAACGGCGTGATGGCGGCATTCGGCGCAAAGGACAAAGCCCAAGTCGATCGCGTGCACAAGCTCGCGCTCTCGCTCGGCGGCACCTGCGAAGGCCCTCCTGGGCAACGCAGCGAACAGTTCTACGCGGCCTATTTCAGGGACCCTGAAGGTAACAAGCTCAACGCGTTCGTGATGGGCTGATAGAGCTCAACCTGACCCCTGCCCGCGCCACTTCCAATTGCTGGAGGTGGCGCGTATTGCTTCGCGAAGCCCTTTACCCGACAGAATTCATGGCCCGCCCGAGCTTAAAGCAATTCCGCCGCATCGTCGTCAAAGTCGGATCATCACTGCTGATCGATTCCGAAGCCGGCGAAGTGCGCGCAGCATGGCTTGCGGCACTGGCCACCGATCTTGCAAGGCTGCACAGCGAAGGCCGCGAACTCCTGATCGTCTCCTCCGGCTCAATCGCGCTCGGGCGCAGCCGTCTTAAGTTGCCGCGTGGCGCGCTCAAGCTGGAGGAAAGCCAGGCCGCCGCCGCGGTGGGACAAATCGCGCTGGCGCGAATCTGGTCGGAGGTGCTTGGCCATCACGGCATTGGCGCCGGACAAATCCTGGTGACGCTGCAGGACACCGAAGAGCGTCGCCGCTATCTCAACGCGCGCTCGACCATGGCCAAGTTGCTGGAGTGGCGCGCCGTGCCGGTGATCAACGAAAACGACACCGTTGCTACCAATGAAATCCGCTATGGCGACAATGATCGACTCGCCGCCCGTGTGGCCACGATGGCCAGCGCCGATCTGTTGATTTTGCTATCCGACATCGACGGCCTCTACGATGCGCCGCCGGCCGGCAATCCCGATGCGAAACTGATTCCAATCGTCGAAACCGTGACTTCCGAAATCGAGGCGATGGCCGGGGCGGCGGAATCCGAACTGTCGCGCGGCGGCATGCGAACCAAGATCGAGGCCGCCAAGATCGCGACCACTGCGGGTACCCATATGCTGATCGCGTCCGGCAAGATCGAGCACCCGCTGCAGGCGATATCGGATGGCGGGCGCTGCACCTGGTTTCTCACTCCGGCCAATCCGGTAACCGCGCGCAAGCGCTGGATCGCCGGGTCGCTCGAGCCAAAGGGCACGCTGACCATCGACGCTGGGGCGGTGGCCGCGCTGCGGGCGGGCAAGAGTTTACTTCCGGCCGGCGTGATCCGGGTGGATGGACAATTTGCGCGCGGTGACGCCGTGGTGGTGCGCGGTCCCGATACCCATGAGATCGGCCGTGGCCTTGTCGCTTACGATGCCGACGATGCCGAGAAAATCCGGGGACGCTCCTCGCCGGACATCACCGTCATCCTCGGCGTCAGCGGCAGAGCGGAAATGATCCACCGGGATGATCTCGTCATTGGCCCGAGCGGAGCGCCCTCGCAGAGCTAGGCCAATGGCCGAGCCGCGCGCAAAGCCTGCAACCCTGCTCTCCAGCCGCTGCGCCCCGTCGGCCTTCGCAGAACGGCGATTTTCATGGTAGGACATCACCTTAACTGAAGCTGGAACGATGATGTCCGCGCCGTTAAAAGCCGTTGATGCAAGCGCCGATTTGCCGGTC
>JAICIT010000498.1 GCA_025960445.1 Bradyrhizobium sp.
CGACGCCATGATCGGGCTCGCAAAGATGCAGAATTTCTATGGCGTGGAGTTCGAAGGCGAGCGGCACGATTGCGGCTCGAAATCAGGTTTCCTGCGCGCCAACATCGCTTTCGGCATGGCGCGCCCGGATTTACGCGACGAACTGCGCGAGGAATTAAAAAAATATTCTTCGAAATAGCCGGCCTGCCGAACCCTACATCAACGCCGATAAGCGGCGGTTTCGGAGCGGTGTTATTGTCGAGGATGAACGTGAACGATTACGACGCTCTGCGCGACTATCTGAAGAAGCAGAAACTTCCTGAATTCGTGCTGACCTTTCAGCAAATCGAAGAGATCATCGACGCTCCGCTGCCCCGCGCCGCCCAGCGCGCCTCGTGGTGGGAGACCCTGCGCAGTCCGCAGGAGAAGATGCCACAACGCGAGGCTTGCCTGGCGGGCGGCTATATCGCGACCAGATCACCCAATGGCAACACTGTGCGTTTCAAGAAGATGAAGCCAAGGTAGCGTCCGAGATCCTCATGGCGAGCGCGGCAGCTCCGCGCGTCTCGAACCATGGTCATTAGGCAAACTCCATCACCACGTCGTCCCGGGGTTGACGGATAGGGGGACGCGACCAAAAGCTGCTCAGAGGTTGCTCAGGATGAGGCCGAGGCCAATTGTTTTTTCAAAAGCAAACGGGACCGCGTCGTTGCGATCCCGTTTCTTGTCTCACGATGCTGCAGCGAAATTTTTACTGCTGGACCGATGTCGATGTCTTGGGATCGCCCGCGCCTGGTGTGCCGGGTTTCGGTGAAACGATGCTGATCAAACCTTCGCCGACATCCTTGAGCCCATTGAGGGTGTCCTTGCCGAGACCCACGACGCCCTTTCCGACGTCACTGACGCTGGCGCCGCCTGTCACGCTGCCCGTGTCCACCGGCTTGAGACCGGGCTTAGGAGCCGGTGCGGGCGGAGCGGCTGTCACGACGTGCGTTGCGGCGAAGCTTCCGTCGGCCAAACGCCTCAACTGCATTCCTTCTCCACCGCCCAGGCTGTTGAGAGTGGCGCCCCTAAGAGTCAGCAGGGTGCCGGGCAACGTAACGGACTGGCTGGGATTGCCGTTGGAAACGGTGATGGTGCCGTCCTTGTTGGGCGTGGCAGTCAAGCCGTACGCCGTATTCGGGATGTTGAGTTTAACAAGCCCGTTTGACACGGTGACGTTGTTCGCAGGCAGCTTTTTACCGCCGCTCATCGCGACCGGTTGGTTTTTGCCCTTTTGCGAGGACTTGTGGCGGTCCGTCCATTCACTGGTGTGAACTTTGCTGGAATCACGGTGCTTCATTCCGCTGTTATGATCATTGTGATCACTGCTCGCGCGATCGCGATGATCATCGTGTCCATTGTGATCGCTGTGACGGTCACCATCTCGGGCGACGGCGTTCTCAGGTGCGGTCACCAGAAGCATTCCGGCAGCCAGTGATGCCATGAGCGTCAAAGCCGGGATTGATCTAATTGTACGCATTTCGTTCTCCTGTTGGTTCAGTTCGCATCACCGATACGGGCTCGTACGCCCTCGCGGATGAATGGAACCTTAATAACAACGGGAGGTTGTGAACCCTGCTCGCTCGATGATCGTTTTCGATCAACTCGCCGGTTCGAGTCGCTCTTCGGTGAGGAGCCGCATGGCGGCGTCGGCATCCATCGGCTCGCCGAATGCAAACCCCTGCGCGTATTCGCAACCGAGCTGATAAAGCTCCACCGCGTCGGAATCGGTTTCCGCGCCTTCCGCCACCACATCCATGCCGAGATCATGTGCCATCGCAATGATCGATTTCAGGATCACCGGCCGGGTGCCGCGGCTGGTGGTGCGCACGAATGATTGGTCGATCTTGATGGTATCGAAGGGAAAGCGCTGCAGATAGGCCAGCGAGGAATGGCCGGTGCCGAAGTCGTCCAGCGAGAGACCGGTGCCGAGTTCGCGAATCCGGGTCAGCATCTGCGCCGCGTGTTCCGGATTCTCCATTACCAGCGATTCCGTCAGTTCAAGCTTCAGCGTACCGCGTGCCACTGATGAGCGCGACAATACGGTGCGGACGTCGTGGATCAGGTCGTGCCGTAGCAACTGCCGTGAGGATACGTTCACGCTAGCAAAGATCGGCTCGCGCGAACGCATCGCGCGTTGCCAGATCGCGAGCTGCCGGGCGGTGCGGTCCAGCACGAACATGCCGAGATCGACGATCAGGCCGATTTCCTCGGCGATCGCGATAAACTCGACCGGAGACATTCGCCCGAGCTTGGGATGATCCCAGCGCGCCAACGCCTCAAATCCCGCGATCGAACGATCTTCCAGCCGGACGATCGGCTGATACAGGATGGTGATTTCTTCCCGCTCGATAGCGCGGCGCAATTCCGATTCCAGGGTGAGCCGATCGGTCTTGCGCGCGCGCATCACCGGCTTGTAGACGTCAATGCGATCGCCGCCGATCCGCTTGGAATGATACATCGCGAGCTCGGCGTCTTTGATGATCTCGTCGGAGAGTTGCGCCTGCGGATCGCTGAGCGCCAGCCCGATCGAGGCGGTCAGGAAGATTTCGCGATCGTTGAAGGCGATTGGCGCGCGGATGGTCTTGCGTATGGTCTCGGCGAAAGCGGTGATGCGCCCGGGATCCTGCTCCGACATCAGGATCAGGCCAAACTGGTCGCCCGCGAGCCGCGCCAGCGTGTCCTGCGGCTTGAGGATGCGGGTCAGGCGGCGCGCCAGCGTCAGCAGGATTGAATCGCCGACCGCTATGCCGACGGAGTCGTTGACCTGCTTGAATCGGTCGAGGTCGATGACCATCAGCGTCGGGCGCAGGTTGGGCATCGTTTTCGAAAAATTGGCAACCGCGCCAAGGCGATCCATAAACAATTTCCGGTTCGGCAGACCGGTGAGATTGTCATGCACGGAATCGTGCAGCATGCGCTCTTCGGCGTTCTTGATTTCGGTGACGTCGGTCAGGGTGCCGACCACGCGGGACACCTCTCCGTCAGA
>JAICIT010000499.1 GCA_025960445.1 Bradyrhizobium sp.
AATGGTTTGCCGATCCCGACGGTGGCGCTCGTGCAGGGCGGTTGCTTCGGCGGCGGCACCGGTGTGATCGCGGCGTGCGATGTGGTGATCGCGGCCGACAACGCGATGTTCTCGATCGCCGAAGTACGCTGGGGACTGGCGGCCGCAATCATCATCCCGCAATTGTGCGACGCCATTGGTGTCCGGCAGGTTCGCCGCTATGCCTTGACCGGCGAACGTTTCGGCGCACAGGAGGCGCGGCGCATCGGTCTCGTGCACGAGGTGGTGCCGCTGGGTGAGCTGGATTCGGCGGCCGCCAAAATCGTGGAGCAGTTGTTGGCCAACGGCCCCGAAGCCATGGCCGAAACCAAGGCGCTTGCGATGGAAAGCTCGTTCGGCGGAATGGGCGTGGAGGATGAAAGCTATGCGCGCCTGGTCCGGATGCATGCGGCGAGGCGCCAGACGCCGGAGGCCTCGGAAGGGTTGGCCTCCTTCGCCGAAAAACGTGCCGCCAATTGGGGCGCCGGTCGCGCATAGCTGGGCTAGCGAGCGTGGCTAAATGCTTCGCTCCGGGGCATGATGGCTGGTGAACATCCGGGAATCCGAAATTGGTTCGAACTTTTATCGAAGAGCCCGCGCGGCGTGTGCCGCTCTATGGCGAATATGAGGTCGTGGTCCTCGGCGGCGGACCGGCAGGCATCGCCGCGGCAGTTGCGGCGGCGCACGCGGGCCGGCGCACGCTATTGATTGAGCGCTATGGCTTCCTCGGCGGCATGGGCACGGCCGCGGGCGTGACCAATTTCTGCGGGCTGCATGCCAATGTACATGGCAAGATGCATCGGGTGGTGCGGGGCGTCGCATCCGAGTTGCTTGATCGCATCGACCAGCTCGGCGGGTTGAATGCGCCTCATCTGATTCTCGGAAAAATCCTGGCCCAGGCCTACGACACCGCTGCCTACAAGATCGCGGCCGACGATCTGCTCGCAGCCCAAAAGGTCGAATTGCTTTTCCACGCGCTCGGCGCCGGCATCGTCATGCATGATGAAAAGCGCATCGACGCGCTGCTGGTTGAAACCAAGGCCGGCCGACAGGCGGTTCGCGCTCTGACGTTCATTGACTGCTCCGGTGATGGCGATCTCGCGGCGTGGGCGGGCGCGCGGTACGAGATCGGCGATAACAATGGCAGCATGCTTTATCCCTCGATGATGTTTCGCCTCAACGGCATCGATCCGGAAAGGGCGGGCGAGGCGTGGCGGACCATTCCGGCGCTGATGGAGCAGGCCGAAGCGGCGGGCACGCATCATTTTCCGCGCAAGGCGGCGATCGTGCGGCCGCAGCGCTCGGCGATAGAGTGGCGAGTGAACTTTACCCAGCTTGCACGCGCCGATGGCGCTGCCATTAATGGGCTGGAACCGGATGATTTGACGCGCGGCGAGATCGATGGCCGGCGCCAGGCTGTCAAGGCGTTCAATTTCCTTCGCACCGTGCCGGGGTTCGAGAAATCGTACATTGTCGACCTGCCGCCGCAGCTCGGCATTCGCGAGACTCGCCGCATCGTCGGCGGCTATATGCTATCCGGCGAGGACGTGCTCGGCTGCGCGAGCTTTGAGGATTCGGTCGGCGTCAACGGCTGGCCCATCGAGTCCCATGTCGCCGGCGATGTCGTGTTCAAGTTCCCGCCGATTCCGGAATCTCGTGGGTTCAACGAATTGCCATATCGGATGCTGATTCCAGAAAGTCTGGATAATTTGCTGGTTGCGGGGCGCTGCGCCTCGATGACGCATGACGGTCAATCGGCGGCGCGCGTTTCCGGCGCCTGCTTTGCGATGGGCGAAGCGGCGGGGACCGCCGCGGCGCTGGCGCTGGGCGGCAATACAATTCCGCGCGATATCGCTGTAAACAAACTGCAGCTCGAGTTGAGAAAACAAGGAGCTTTCCTGGGCCAGAATCAAGCGGTCCCCGAAGGGCTTTAGAGGCGGAGGAAAATATGATGCAGCGTTCTCGCTCGCGCCTGGCCGCGATGTTGTTGGCGAGCCTGCTGGCACTCGCGGCCACGGTTGTCGCGCCAACTGCCGGTGTTTGCGAACAGGCGTTGAAGGCGAAAGTGGGCGTGCTCAGGCTCTCCTCCTCGGCGCCGGTTTTCATCGCGCAGGACAAGGGCTATTTCCGCGACGCCGGTCTCGAAATCGAGCTGAAATTCTTTGATGCCGCGCAGCCGATCGCAGTCGCCACGACGTCGGGCGATGTCGATTTCGGTATCACGGCGTTCACCGCGGGGCTGTATAACCTCGCCGGCAAGGGTACGCTGAAGGTGATCGGCGGCATGAGCCGCGAGAAGGCCGGCTATCCCCTGATCGGCTATTTCGCCAGCAACAATGCTTACGCCGCGGGCTTGAAGACGCCGCGCGATCTCGCCGGCAAACGGGTCGCGGTGACGCAGACCGGCTCGAGCTTTCACTACTCGTTGGGCCTGCTGGCGGACAAATACGGTTTCAAGCTGGGCGATGTGAAAATAGTACCGCTGCAGTCGCTCTCGAACGCGGCCGCTGCGCTAAAGGGCGAAACGGTGGACGCCGCGCTGCTGCCGGTCTCGACCGCGCGCAAGCTGATGGACGATGGCGGGGCGAAACTGTTGGGCTGGGTCGGTGACGAGACGCCGTGGCAGTTGGGCGCGGTGTTCGCCTCGACCAGGACGCTCGCCGACAAGCCGCTGGTCACCAGGCTTCTTGCTGCGCTTGCCCGCGCCGATCGCGAATATCACGATGTCATCCTGGCTGCTATCAGCGATGGCAAGGTGCCTCTCAATGAGAAGACGCGGCCGCTGCTGGAAATCATCGCGAAATATACCAACCTGCCGGTGGAGCAGGTGATCGGCAACTGCGCTTATATCGATCCCGACGGAAAGCTCGACGTCGGCAATGTCGCTAACCAGATCGCATGGCTGCAACAACAGGGCTTCGTCGACAAAGGCGTCACCGCCGACGAGATCATTGCCAAAGAATATGTGAAGCCGGATTGATG
>JAICIT010000500.1 GCA_025960445.1 Bradyrhizobium sp.
ACTGATGGCGCAGCCTGTCCCGCCATGGTCTCAAACATTGCGCCGATCTCAGCTTTTTCGTACACCCCCGCAATGAGCAGACCCACGCTCCTTCCCGGTTCAGCCGACGCGCTGCTGTTCGATTTGGGCCGCGTGGTCCTTGATGTCGATTTCAAAAAGACCCTTGCCTGTTGGGCGGGCCATGCCGGTTGCGAGCCGGCGGATCTGGCGGGGCGGTTTTCGCGCGACGAATTCTATCAGCGCCATGAAAAGGGAGAGCTCAGTGACGCCGAGTTTTTCCAAGCGCTTCGCACAGCTCTCGGCATCGCCATCTCCGATGCGCAATTCCTTGAGGGCTGGAATGCGATTTTCTCCGGCGAAATGCCCGGGATAGCCCCGTTGCTGGAACGGGCCGCCAGAAGCGTGCCGCTCTATGCCTTCTCAAATACCAACGCTGCTCATGTCGAGCATTTCTCTTCGGCGTACGCCGGCGTGCTCGGCTATTTCCGCGAATTATTTCTGTCCTCCGCGATTGGCCTTCGGAAACCAGATGCTGAGGCCTATGATCACGTGGTGAAGGCGATCGGGGCACCTGCGGAACGCATCGTATTTTTCGACGATCTCGCCGAAAATATCGAAGGCGCCCGAGCCCGCGGCCTCACGGCGGTTCACGTCACGTCTTCCGATGACGTCGCCGAGGCGATGGCTGCGCTCGGGATCTAGGAGTTCGACCGTGGCGCTGATGCCGGTTGCCGATGCTCTCACCGCCATCCTCGCAGGCGCCGAGCCGCTACCCGAAGAATCCGTGGCGCTGGACGCGGCATATCACCGGGTGCTCGCGCGTGATCTTGCTGCAATGCGGACCCAGCCGCCGCAGACGATGTCGGCAATGGACGGTTATGCCGTGCGATCCACCGACGCTTCGCACGCGGGCGCTCGGGTGAAGGTCATCGGCGAGGTGCCAGCCGGCCGGCCATTCGGCGGCGCGATCGCACCAGGCGAGGCGGTCCGGATATTCACCGGCGGCGTCATACCCGAAGGTGCCGACGCTATCGTGATCCAGGAGGATACGGTGGTGGACGGCGGCCATATCAGCATCACCGAAGCTGCGGTGGCCGGTCGTCACATCCGGCCCGCTGGCATCGATTTTCGTAAGGGCGACGTGCTGCTCGCCAAGGGAAGCCGGCTGACTGACCGCGATCTGTCGCTAGCGGCCGGCATGAACTATCCGGAAATTCCCGTGCGCCGCCGGCCAAAGGTCGCCATCCTCGCAACGGGCGACGAACTCGTCATGCCCGGTTCAAGTCCTGAGCCCGGGCAGATTGTTTATTCCAACGGCTATGCATTGCACGCGCTGGCCAGGCGCGAGGGCGCCGACACGCTCGATCTCGGAATTGCCCCCGACAGTTTTGAGGCGACCAGGGAGGGTATTCGCCGCGCCCGCGATAGTGGCGCCGATGTGCTGGTTACGACCGGCGGCGCGTCCGTCGGTGACCACGATTTCGTCAAGCGCTCGCTGGAGAGCGAAGGGGTCGCCATCGCATTTTGGAAAATTGCGATGAGACCCGGCAAGCCGATGATGCATGGCCGGATCGGCCAGATGCGGGTGATCGGCCTGCCCGGCAATCCGGTATCGTCCTATGTGTGCAGTTTTCTGTTTCTGGTGCCGCTGATTCGCGCTCTGTCGGGAAGCAGGGTCGTCCATCATCCCCGAGAGAAGGCGCTGTTGGGACGCGATGTCGCTGCCAACGACCTGCGCGAGGATTATCTGCGCGCCCGGCTTGAGACGCGCAGCGACGGCGCCCTGATCGCGGTCCCGGTGCAACATCAGGACAGTTCCTTGCTTGCAAATCTCGCTGCGGCGCGGGCACTTGTCATTCGCCCGCCGTTTGCGCCAAAAGCCTCGGCCGGGACAGCTTGCGAGATCCTGCGGCTGCCAGCCTGACCTGGTCGCGCGAGCACTATCGATAAACGAGCTTTTATTGACCAGAAATTAAGTGGTTGCGGAACACATATGGAACATATAGTGTCCGTTCATGATTTGTTTCGAGCACTAGTGTCTACAAGCGGGAATGCTCCGGCGGTCACGCCTGCTTTTTCCGATGGGTTTTGCGGTTCGGCTTATGCGAGTTTTCTACAGTGACCACGCGTTTCCGGGTTCGGTTTTCTGGCCCGGGGCTTTCGACCTGAAGCTCGGAAACAGGTCTCGGTATCATGCGCCACTTATCAAATTGGGGATTGGTTGAGATGCTCACGCGCAAACAATACGAGCTCCTGCGATTCATCAGCGAGCGCCTAAAGGAATCCGGCGTTCCACCTTCGTTCGATGAGATGAAGGACGCACTCGACCTGCGCTCCAAATCCGGCATCCATCGCCTGATCACCGCGCTTGAGGAGCGCGGCTTCATTCGGCGGCTTCCAAACCGCGCCCGGGCCATCGAGGTGATCAAGGTGCCCGAGTTGTCGGGGAGCAACGGCCGCCGTGGGTTCACGCCGAGCGTCATCGAGGGCACACTTGGCAGGGTCCGCAGCTCAAGCATGGGTGCTGAGGATGATAGCGGCCGCCCGGTTGCGGTGCCGGTCATGGGCCGTATCGCGGCCGGTACGCCGATCGAGGCGCTCCAGACCCGCAGCCACACCATCAGCGTGCCACCGGATATGCTGGGGTCCGGCGAACATTATGCCCTCGAAGTGCGCGGCGACTCCATGGTGGACGCCGGCATCCTTGACGGAGACATGGCGCTGATCCAGCGCAACGAGACAGCCGACACCGGCGATATCGTAGTCGCACTGATCGATGAGGAGGAAGCAACACTGAAGCGATTCCGCCGCCGCGGTGCCTCGATCGCGCTTGAACCCGCCAATACTTCCTATGAAGTGCGAATTCTGCCGCCTAACCGTGTGAAGATTCAGGGCAAGCTGATCGGGCTTTATCGGAAGTACTGATCGGCCGGTTGGTCTGAACAGTCGATTTTCTCGGATCAGACTCGGCGGAGCGGCGCCGGAGCTTGCCGA
>JAICIT010000501.1 GCA_025960445.1 Bradyrhizobium sp.
ATCCACCCGATAAAACCGCTCAGTGAGCCGCGGCAGATGCTCGGGCGCGATGCCGGGACCGAAATCGCGCACCGTGAGCCGAACTTCCGGCGCGCCCTCGCCTGAAATTGCCACCGCCAGCGACACGATCACCTTGCCGCCCGAAGCGCCGTATTTCAGCGCGTTCTCGATCAGGTTCTCGATCAGGCGCGGCAATTCCTCGCGATCGCCGGCGATCACGACCGGCGCCTCCGGCAGATCGAGATCAATGGTGACCTGACGCTCGCGCGCCAGCGGCTCGAGCCCGTCCGCGACCTGCCGGATGATGGGGAGGATGTCGAGCAGCGTATCCGGCCGCACATGGGCGGAGAGCTCAACCCGCGACAACGACAGCAGGTCATCGATCAGCCGGGCCATCCGTTTTGCCTGGGCTTGCATGATCGCAAGAAAGCGCTGGCGTGCCTGGGCATCCTCCTTGGCCGGACCCTGCAGCGTGTCGATGAAACCGGAAAGCGCGGCCAATGGAGTGCGCAATTCATGGCTGGCATTGGCGACGAAGTCGGCTCTCATTTCCTCGACCCGGCGCAACGGGGTTTGATCATGGAAGGTCATCAGCATGCATTTCTCGGTGCCACCGAACAGCGTCGGCACCGATACCGGGGTGATGATCAGTTCGATCCAGCGATCGACCGGCACGGGATCGAGATAAGTGGTGCGGCGGGGTTCAGCAGTGGCGATGGCTTCGCGAAGGGCTCCGATGATTTCGGGCGAGCGCAATGCGAACTGCGCGAGCTCGTTCTTGCGGAGCGCAGGCGCGAGATGAATTGCCGCGGCATTAAGGTGGATGACGCGGCCCGCGCGGTCGAGCAGCACGGCGGCATCCGGCATTCCAGCAATGATAGCGTTCACCGCCTGGCTTTCGACCGGACTGTTGATCGCGCGTAAATCCTCATTTGAAGTCGCGGCGTTGTGCAGTCGCCACGGAATCAGGGCGGCGCCTGCGACGCAGGCGAATACCGCGGCAGCCAGCGTCAGCGAAAGTTCGCCGGACGTGACGACGACCGCGAGCGCCAGGCCGGCGACAAGCAGGATGATGGCCGAATGCCGCAATCGGTCGGGCCAGGAGAACAAGCGTGGAGGACCATCTAGGGGCATCGGGCCGGCTCTCTCCCGGGCGTATCCACTATCAGAGGCCGGTTTCGCGACGCTTTCTGACATAGGCCGCCTCGCCCCTCGGCTCCGTATCGAGCCCTGGCGCCGCACCACGCATGCGCTTCATTCGCGTACCCAATACAAGCTCGCGGAACATCAGCAGGATGACGGAAAGCACGAAAGGGGCAATGTAATAAAGCACGCGAAAAAGCAGCATGCCGGCCAGCAGGTCCTCGCGGTCCATCTGCCACAGCCCCACAAGCATGGCCGCGTCGAACACCCCGAGCCCACCCGGGGAATGACTGGCGAAGCCCAGCAATGTCGCCGAGACGAAGATAACCGCGACCACAACGAACCCGAGGTTGGGCTCATCCGGCACCAGCACATACATTGCCAGCGCGCAGAAACTGAGGTCGACGATTCCGATCGCGATCTGCAGCAGCGTCAGCGGGCCGCCCGGCAGTACGACCGTCCAGGGACCGCGCCCGACCCCTCGCGGATGTGTCCAGACCCAGAGCACATAACTCAACAGCCCTAGAATAATAAGAATTGCAGCGATGCGGTTGAACCAGGGCGGGAGCTGATCGATGGCCGCCGCTGCTTCCGGGTGATAGGCGATGCCCAGCCCCAGCACTGCGGCATTGCCGAGCCAGAACGTCAAGCCGGCCAGGAAACAGATCTTGGCGACATCGATCGCGTTCAGCCCCCACGCGGAATAGATACGATAGCGCACCGCGCCACCGGTGAACACGCTGGCCCCGACATTGTGTCCGATGGAATAGCTGGTGAAGGCGGCGAGCGCGTTGATGCGGTACGGAACGTCCCCGCGGCCGATCGCTCGAACCGCGAACCAGTCGTAGAATGTCAGAGTGAAATAGCCCGCGGCCACGAACAAAGCCGCCAGCGCGATCTGGCTAGGCTCGGTCTGCTTGATGGCTTCGATCACCTCGTCGACGTCGATACCTCGAAGCATGTGGTAAAGCACGTAGCAGGCGGTTGCGATGACCGCGACACTGACGAGGACGCCTAACTTATGCAGGACTTGCTTCTGGCGCAGAAACGAAATCGCTCTGCGTATTACTTCCAGCATTTAGACCTCGAATTGCGATCCCGCGAGACGGTGCCTTGAGAGCGAACTTGCACCGCCCAAGCCTACAACTGCTCCCTGTCTGGGATGTGGTAGCGTGTTTTGAGCCGAAGTGGAATTCGCCTGACGTTAATAAAACGCACGTCTTCAAGATACTTAAGAGACGTTGACTCGGCCTTCGCTACGCTTTGCCGCACCCGCTGCAGGGAGCTGATTGCCCGGCAGTTTTGGGCCGCTGGAGGGGTGAAGTTCTAGTGAAATCAGCCGGTCGGTTTCGCTGACAGCCGCTGGAAGTACAACAGGTCGAGTTCCGGCGCTTTGCCAACGAGCCCCGTCAGCAAGGCATGCACTTGCCCGCGGTGATGGGTCTGGTGATTGAACCAATGCGCCAGCGCAAGCGACAGTTGCTGCTCAAACTCCTCAGGGGATAAGACGCGCCGATATTTGATCGTTGCGGCGATCCGCCGGTCATCCAAGCCTTCCACCCATTGGTTGATCCTCCGATCCTCGGCCTCGCGCGCTGCACGCAGCTCCTCCAAGGTCTCGAACAGGATCGCATCCAGCCTGTCCGGCGCTTCACCCTCGCCGGTAAATCGCTTCATCCATAGCCTGTCGGTCACCAACAGATGGTTCAGTGTGCCGTGGACCGACTTGAAGAAAGCCCCGCGATCGGCGCGATATTGTTCCGTGCTGAGCCGCGCCGCGGCATCGTAGATCCGACCGTTTGCCCAGGCATTGTAATGGCTGAACATCCGATAATGAGCTGCAGA
>JAICIT010000502.1 GCA_025960445.1 Bradyrhizobium sp.
ATCGAGGGTTTCATGGCCCAGACGGGCTGTCCGCAGGGCACCGGCACCGGGGGTTCAGGCCAGAAGCTCAAGGCCGAGTTCAACAACGAGCCGCATGTGCGCGGCACGACCTCAATGGCCCGGGCGGCAAGTCCCGATTCCGGCGACAGCCAATTCTTCATCTGCTTCGATGACGCCTCGTTCCTCAACAACCAGTACACAGTATGGGGCAAGGTGACGTCCGGGATGGAGAACGTCGACAAGATCAAGCGCGGCGAACCGGTGCAGAAACCCGACAAGATCGTCAAGGCCCGCATGGCGGCGGACGCCGAGTGAGATTTGAACGCTTGGTCCGGACTGTTCCTGCGGCTTGCTTCGGAAAGATCACGCGAACACCGGGCTAACGCGCCGTTCCCCTGGTGTGCTCAGTTTGAGGAGAGCTGGCGAACGGCACCAAGCCAATCCTCGATGTGGTAGGAACGGACCATCTTGCCGCCTTCGAGCGTGTGGACGTCGATCGACATCAGCGTGAACGATTTGCCCGTATAGGGCACTCCCATGAAATCGGCTGCCGGCGTGCCGGTAGCTTCACCTCGTACGGTGACCTGATTGCCGGCGACCAGAACTTGTTTGATCTCCCATCTCAGGTCGGGGATCGCTTTCAACCGTTGACCAATGCCGGCGATCACTTCCTCTCGCGTGTTGCAAACATCGTTGCTGCGGCATGAGACCCAGTGCGCGGTGGTCGATTGCTTGATGAGTTCTGGGCTTTCGCGAGCAAATTCGGCATTCAAGGCTTTATAGAAGGGAGCAACGCTGGCGCGGGCCGCCTCGGCGCTGATTTCCGCGCCGGCGGAAGGTATCATTAAAACGACAGAGGCCACTGCGGCGCAGCCGGCTTGAATTCTTTTCATCATGGCTCCTGCGACTTGATTGAAGGCGGGCAGGTGGTATGAACCTCTTTTGCCCATCGATCTAATGAGTAATCGTGTTCTACAATGCATGAAATCGATTTACGACGTTTCGACCTCAACCTCTTGGTGGTGTTCGAAGTTTTGATGTTCGAGCGGAACGTCACCCGCGCGGCGGACCGGTTAGGCCGGACCCAATCGGCTGTCAGCCATTCCCTGTCGCGCCTGCGCGACCAGTTGGGCGATCCGCTGCTGATCAAGGCCGGAGTGCGGATGCAGCCAACGGCATTCGCGCTGGATCTCATTGAGCAGGCTCGGCCCATGCTGCGGGGGATCGAGCGGGTACTTTCCCCACGCCACATTTTTGATCCGGCATCTTCGCAACGCGTTTTCAGGTTGGCGGCGCCCGATTTCATGCTGCCTGTTTTCACAGAACTGTTGCGACGCCTGCAATCAGATGCGCCCGGCGCTTGCCTGGAGTGGACTTCGCCGCGAGAACCGACCCTGCTGGATGTTGCGGAAGGTCAAGTGGACATTGCGATCGTGCCGGCGCAGCTCCGCTTGCCGAAGGACGTCAGCAGCGAAGCAATCGGATCGCTGAAATGGCGAAGTTTCGGTCGCAAGGGACATCCGGCATTTTCCAACTGGGGGCGGAAGACCTGGTCGCACTGGCCGCATCTTGCAGTTCGCGTTGGCGACAGCCTCGCCAGCCCGGTGAATCTGGCGGCGGCGGCAGCCGGGCTTAAGCGACGTGTTGGCGGTTGGGTGCCACATTTTTCCGCTATCGCTCCCGTTTTGGTCAGCTCGGATCTGCTGACCACACTGCCTTCGATCGCGATGAGCTCGACGGTAGGTCCCTACAATCTCGAAAGCCGGAACGTTCCATTTCCGATTGCGCCGCTCCCGCATGCGATGATCTGGAGCAGCCGCCTGAGCGCCCGTCCTGAGATGACATGGTTTCGTGAACGGGTGCAGCGCATCGTACGCAGTCAATTTGCCGCGCAGGTCGCGTAGAAGGACATGTCACTCCCGGAAGATTATTCGTTTAAGGATCGAAATATCGATGCGGCGTGTTAGACCGACGACTTCTTCGCGAGCCAGGTCATGAATCGCGGCGGAGATCACTAGGCCGTCTGCAAGCATGCGCACCGATCTGTTCGATTTCGAACTTCCCCCTGCCAGCATCGCGCTGAGGCCGGCCAGTCCGCGCGATTCAGCGCGAATGCTGATCGTGCACCCGGACGGGGTGTTGCGCGACCGTGTTGTCGCCGATCTTCCGCAATGGCTCGAGCCGGGCGACCAACTGGTGGTGAATGACACCAAGGTGATCGCTGCGCAGTTGCAGGGTCGTCGCATCGGCCGCGACACCGAACCGAAGATCGAGGCCACACTGATCAAGCGGTTGGACGGTTCACGCTGGCAAGCTTTGGTGAAGCCGGCCAGGAAGCTGTCGCCCGGTGACGTGGTTCGATTTGGCAACGAGGGCAGGGTATGCCTGCTCGGCCATCTCGACGCGCAGGTCGAAAGCAAGGGCGATGATGGCGAGATTACGCTTTCATTTTCCTTTCATGGACCAGCGCTCGATCAGGCGATCGCCGATCTCGGCGCGCCGCCGTTGCCGCCGTACATCGCCTCCAGACGCGCTCCGGACGAGCGAGATGCTACTGACTATCAGACGATGTTCGCGGCCAATGACGGGGCAGTCGCGGCGCCGACGGCCGGACTGCATTTCACGCCGGCGCTCGAAGCGGCATTGAACCAACGCGGCGTCGCCATGCACCGGGTCACTTTACATGTCGGCGCCGGCACGTTTCTGCCGGTCAAGACTGAGGACACTTCCGGGCACAGGATGCATTCCGAGTGGGGCAGTATCTCCGCCGTGACCGCCCACGCGCTCAATGGCGCGCGAGTAGCGGGTGGACGTATTGTTGCGGTTGGCACCACTTCGTTGCGGTTATTGGAAAGCGCTAGCACGGAAGACGGCGCGATCGAGCCCTTCAGCGGCGAAACGGATATCTTCATCAGGCCGGGATATCGATTCAGGGCCGTCGATATCCTCCTGACCAATTTC
>JAICIT010000503.1 GCA_025960445.1 Bradyrhizobium sp.
ATTTAGCACTCCGCGCGCATCCGCTGTTTTCAAAACGCAAAATTCACTCAAAAGGCTAATCCAAGATGGCAAGCCACAAATTGCTGCTGCTGCCCGGTGACGGCATCGGTCCCGAAGTCATCGCGGAAGTGAAGCGCCTGATCGACTGGCTCAACGCGCAAGGCATCGCGCGGTTCGAGACCGAGCAGGAGCTGGTCGGCGGCGCCGCCTATGATGCAAGCAAGCAGAGCATTACCGATGCGACCATGGCGAAAGCGCAGGCGGCGGATGCCGTGATCTTTGGTTCGGTCGGTGGTCCGAAGTGGGACGGGGTTGCTTATGAGGCGCGGCCCGAGGCCGGCCTGCTTCGGCTGCGCAAGGAGCTCGGCCTGTTCGCCAATCTGCGCCCAGCGGTGTGCTATCCGGCACTTGCGGACGCATCGAGCCTGAAGCGCGAAGCGGTCGAGGGCCTCGACATCATGATCGTACGCGAACTCACCGGCGGCGTGTATTTCGGCGAACCGAAGACGATCACCGATCTCGGCAATGGCCAGAAGCGCGCCATCGATACCCAAGTCTACGACACCTACGAAATCGAGCGTATTGCCCGTGTCGCCTTTGACCTCGCCCGCAAGCGCCGCAACAAGCTGACCTCGATGGAAAAGCGCAACGTCATGAAATCGGGCGTGCTGTGGAACGAAGTCGTCACGCAGGTGCATGGACGCGAATACAAGGACGTGGAACTCGAGCATCAGCTCGCCGATTCCGGCGGCATGAACCTGGTCAAATGGCCCAAGCAGTTCGACGTCATCGTGACCGACAATCTGTTCGGCGACATGCTGTCGGATATCGCTGCGATGCTGACGGGTTCGCTTGGCATGCTGCCATCGGCTTCGCTCGGCGAAGTCGATGTCAAAACCAGACAGCGCAAGGCACTCTACGAGCCGGTGCACGGCTCAGCGCCCGATATCGCAGGCAAGGGCCTCGCCAACCCGATTGCGATGGTTGCGTCCTTTGGAATGGCGCTGCGCTATTCGTTCGACATGGGCGAGCTTGCCGACAAGCTCGATGCGGCGATCGCGGCGGTGCTCGCAAGCGGGCTTCGCACGGCGGATATCAAATCCGACGGCGACACCGCCGTGAGCACGACGCGGATGGGTGCTGCGATCCTGAAGGAGTTGCAGAAACTGCACGCATAGAGCATTTTCGAGCGAAGCGGATGCCGGTTCGCCTGAAGAAAACGCGTCAGAGATAAGCTAGGGTCCGACTCTGATTTAATCAGAACCGATCAGGCTCTAAACGCGGATCGGCTCTACCATCGACGCCGCGAATGCGTCCAGATCAATACAGCGGGAAACTCTGCGGATATCCGCCGAGGTCCGACGGTGGGTTGAGCGGCTGGCGGTCGATCGGCCGATTCTTGTTCTCGCGCCCAAATGATGGATAGCCGATTGCGGGCGGGAATGCGTAGTCGGTGAATTTCCGATCGCCCGGCAACACCTCAACTCCGGCATCGAGCCACGAGCGCTTGGTGACGTAGATGCGGGTATGCGGCCCTTGCTGATATGAGACATTCGGACCATTCGCCCCGTAATAGGCACGGCCGCGGCTGTCGAATTGCTTTTTAGCCGCAGCGCTGACGGGCGTTATGCCAACGCCGACGGCGATCATCGCGAATGCGCCCAGCAAAACCGCGAGCTTGTTCGCAGCAGCAGATCTTACGCTCATCATGTCCTCACGGGCGGTCCCGCCGCCATATTCGATTTGCCGCCACTTTAGCTGCGGGGCGTATGGCGTCACAAGGTCAATCGGGCCACACCGCAGTACAATAATGCACGGGTGATAAGAAAATCCTGCTTGAGTCCAGTATCTTGAGCCCTGACTTGCGGTTTCGCTCGATTCCGCTAGCCGTCCTTCCAGGAGCAGGCCGCCCAGAGCCGAACCCGATAGTGACATGCAGCGCCAGCGTACCCACATAAGCGAGCGCAGAGTGCCAGTCCGAACGGCCGGGAAAAGTCCGATTGAATCGACTCGGTCCCATATCTAACGTTGTCTTAACGGCATTTCTCGCATAGAAGCGCTGCCGCTTCCCTGTCATGAGTCGTGGTGGGCAGGCATTTCCTTCGGAGACTAGACGATGGGCTACAAAATCGCGGTGGTCGGAGCGACCGGCAACGTCGGACGGGAAATCCTGAACATTCTCGACGAGCGGAAATTTCCGGCCGACGAGGTGGTGGCGCTGGCCTCACGCCGCAGCATCGGCGTGGAAGTGTCCTATGGCGACCGCACGTTGAAGGTCAAAGCGCTCGAGAATTACGATTTCAGCGACGTCGATATCTGCCTGATGTCGGCGGGCGGCGCGGTATCGAAGGAATGGTCGCCGAAGATCGGCGCCGCCGGCGCGGTGGTGATCGACAACTCTTCGGCGTGGCGCATGGATCCGGATGTCCCGCTGATCGTGCCCGAGGTGAATGCGGATGCGGTTGCCGGCTTCGTCAAGAAGAACATCATCGCCAATCCGAACTGCTCGACCGCACAGCTCGTGGTCGCGCTGAAGCCGCTGCACGACAAGGCCGGGATCAAGCGTGTGGTAGTCTCGACCTATCAATCGGTCTCGGGCGCCGGCAAGGACGCCATGGACGAGCTGTTTTCGCAGACCAAGGCCGTCTACACCAATAGCGAACTCGTGAACAAGAAGTTCTCCAAGCGCATCGCTTTCAATGTGATCCCCGAGGTCGACGTCTTCATGGAGGACGGCTACACCAAGGAAGAGTGGAAGATGATGATGGAGACCAAGAAGATTCTTGATCCCAAAATCAAGCTCACCGCGACTTGCGTGCGGGTGCCCGTATTCGTTGGCCATTCGGAAGCCGTGAATATCGAGTTCGAGCGTCCGATTTCGGCCGATGAAGCGCGCGACGTTCTGCGCAAGGCGCCGGGATGCCTGGTAATCGACAAGCGCGAACCCGGCGGCTTCGTCAC
>JAICIT010000504.1 GCA_025960445.1 Bradyrhizobium sp.
CTCCGCTCACAACAACGAACTCGACCACTTGGCTGTTTGAAATTCAAATCGGAGATGACCCACAACCGTGTGGCCGGGCTCGTCCGGCCATCCACGCTTTCTTACAAAGCAGCGCACGTCGAAACGCAAAAATCCGCCAAAGCAGGTGTTGCTTTGGCGGATCAGTTCGTCGCCTCGAGCCGAGGCGTTATATCAGAAGCATCTAAGCCGCCGCTGCCTTGGCAGAGGTCGGCACCGACGCGATGGTCTTCAGGATCTGGGAAGCGATCTGGTAGGGGTCGCCTTGCGAGTTCGGGCGGCGATCTTCCAGATAGCCCTTGTAGCCGTTGTTGACGAAGCTATGGGGCACACGGATCGAAGCGCCGCGGTCGGCGACGCCATAGCTGAAGGTATCGATCGAGGCAGTCTCGTGTTTGCCGGTCAGGCGCATGTGGTTGTCCGGACCGTAAACCGCGATGTGTTCGGCGCGATTGATCTTGAAGGCTTCCATCAGGCTCTCGAAGTAATCCTTGCCGCCGACTTCCCTCATGTACCTGGTCGAGAAGTTGGCGTGCATGCCGGAGCCGTTCCAATCGGTGTCGCCGAGCGGCTTGCAGTGGAACTCTATATCGACGCCGTATTTTTCAGCGAGACGCAGCATCAGATAGCGCGCCATCCACATCTCATCGGCAGCGCGCCTGGAGCCCTTGCCGAAAATCTGAAATTCCCACTGGCCTTTCGCGACTTCAGCGTTGATGCCTTCATGGTTGATCCCAGCCGCGAGGCAGAGGTCGAGATGCTCTTCCACCATTTGCCGAGCGACGTCTCCGACATTCTTGTAGCCGACGCCGGTGTAATACGGCCCCTGCGGCGCCGGATAGCCGGTGGAGGGGAAGCCAAGCGGGCGACCATCCTTGTAGAAAAAGTATTCCTGCTCGAAACCGAACCATGCGCCCTCGTCATCGAGAATGGTGGCGCGCTTGTTGCTCGCATGCGGGGTCTTGCCATCCGGCATCATGACTTCGCACATCACCAGCGCGCCATTGGTGCGCGCGCCATCCGGATAGATCGCGACCGGCTTCAGCACGCAATCGGAGCTGTGACCCTCGGCCTGCATGGTCGAACTACCATCAAAGCCCCACAGCGGAAGCTGCTCCAGTGTCGGAAAAGCCTCGAATTCCTTGATCTGCGTTTTGCCGCGCAGGTTCGGCGTCGGCGAGTATCCGTCGAGCCAGATATACTCGAGCTTATACTTGGTCATTGGGCCTCTCATGGATTGATGATGCAAAAGCTGGGAAACGCACGCCGGTCGAGCGACGCCAACCAACCTACCCGGCCACCTTCGGCCATCATCGATCTAGCAATTAAGGTGCCAAATCAGTGCATTGCGCTGCCCCCGCGACGGGACCAGCGAGGCTCGCCAACTGCTTGCTTTGTGCCGGCCTTGGGGTGCGGCATAGGCGCGCGGATCGGGGCGCGATTGCGCCCAAAAACCGCCCGATCTCGCGCCAGTTTTCGTTCCAGCGATCCTGCTGATCAAGGCTGCGGCACAGGTTCGCAACATTCGACCGTGAGGCGACGCTCCGCGGCAACTTGGCGGCGTCTCGGACGTTGGCCCGCCATCGCCTGCCCTCCTGCATACAACAGCGACAAATGCCTAAAATCTGTACAGAAGCTGATTTTGTTTTGATCAGGTTGCATCAGCGGAATGCAGCGCCAATATCGCCCTTGGTAACCGGCCGAGAACGACTCGGGCGCAGCATGATTATGATTGGCCAGCCATTCGAAGACGGGTCGACGCCAAGAGGGACGATCAGATGAATGCGCATTTGAATAGCGGATCCGCAAAGATCTACCAGTTCCCGCCCAGGGGCCGCACCCAAGTCGGCAAGCAGCCGCAGGATGAAGCTCGAACTTCCCCGATCCAGAGCCCGCCGGCGGTGAGCACGGCTGCCTGCAGCGGAAGCTGGTATCACGAAGCGGCGATCCAGGAGTCGGAGCCAGCACGGAAGCGTTGATAACAGCCGCAAGCCTGAGCTTAAACTCCAGTCATGTCAGAGAGCCCTGCCCGCCACCTCAACCTCGCCGGCGCCAGTAATTTCCGCGATCTTGGCGGCTATCCCGGAAAAGATGGCCGGCCCATTCGGTGGCGGCAGATCTTTCGCTCCAACCATCTAGGCCAGCTCACGGATGCCGATGTCGATATCCTGCGATCCCTCGGTTTGAAAAGTGCGTTCGATTTACGCGGCGCCGAGGAACGTGCCACGGCAATCTGCTGTCTTTCCGACATCGCCGTTCACTCGCTGGCGATCGAGCCGACGGTCGTTGCTACCCTGCGCGCGCGAGGCGCCAATGGTGTCAGACTATCCTCGTCCGATGCGATCGAAGTGATGCGCGATTCCTATCGAAGTTATGTCCGCGCGAATACAGCAAGCTTCCGCACGCTGTTTGCCCATCTGCTTGAGGACCGCGCGCCGTTGGTGATCCATTGCAGTGCCGGCAAGGATCGCACCGGCTTCGCCTGCGCGCTGATTTTGCATGCCCTTGGCGTGAGGGACGAACTGATCGCCGAGGATTATTTGCTCACCAACCGCTTCTATCGCCGCGAACCCTCCGCTTCGAGCGACCTTCCCGACGATGTCAGCCAGGTGCTCGGTTCGGTGCAAACGTCGTTCCTCGCCGCCGCGTTCGACGCCATCAGCACCGATTACGGCAACCTCGAATGTTATTTTACGGACGGATTGGGGGTTGGTGCCGAGCAACGCGCACTGCTCCAGGCGCGCTACCTGGAAACCTGAACTGCTTATGGAGATTTCAAGGCTGAATCAGCCGTCAGGCAGCGGCTTCCAATTCCGCATCAAGATCGGCGATGACGTCCTCGAACGCCGAGATTGCCTGCTGAACTGCGGCAATCTGCATCAATTCCCAGCCGCTCACCGGACCCCTGCGGTTCTGGAGCGCGACGATGAGGTCCCTTCGC
>JAICIT010000505.1 GCA_025960445.1 Bradyrhizobium sp.
ACTTCCTTCATGTTGATCATGCGCCCGAGCGCGTGATCGTCATGGATGGTGAATTTGCCATAGTGCAGAGGACCGCGAGCGTCCCACATTGAATTAAGATCGACCTTGCCGGAATCCAGCGCCATCGCCAGCGTAAATGCCTTGAACGTCGAACCCATCTCGTAGACACCGGTCGTCAATCGATTGATGCGATCGGGATCGTGCGCTTCTTTTGGATTATTGGGATCGAAATCCGGCACTGACACCATCGCAACGATCTCGCCGGTCCTGACATTGGAGACGAGACCGGAGGCCGCCTTGGCCTTGTACTTCTCCTTCGCCTTGAGAAGTTCGTCGCGAAGCGCATGCTCGACGCGCAGGTCGACCGACAACTCCACAGGCCGCTGCAGCCGATCGGTGGCAAAGCCGGCACGGTGCAGATCCGCCAGACCATTGGTGTCCAGCCACTTCTCCATGCCCGCGATGCCCTGGTTATCGATGTTGACCAGACCGATCAGATGAGCGACTTCGTTGCCGGTTGGATAGACCCGCTTGTTCTCGCGCAGGAAACCAATTCCGGGCACGCCGAGTCGATGAATTTCCTGCTGCTGCTTGGGCGTGATTTCCCGCTTGAGCCAGACGAATCCTTTTTTTGACGACAACCGCTCGCGTACTTCAGCACCATCAAGATCAGGCAAGGTCGCCGTGAGCAGTTCGACCGCTTCATCCTTGTCGATGATCCGGCGCGGCTCGCCGAACAGGCTTGGCGCCTTTACGTCGGTGGCGAGGATTTCGCCGTTGCGATCGACGATATCCGGTCGTGCGGTGGCGATAGCGTCCTGCGTCGTGCCGCGGCGGGTGCCGTGACTATCGCCAACCATGGCAAACATGATCAGCCGCCCGCCGATCACGGCGTAGATCGCCGCGAATGCCAGCATGGCAAATCCAACGCGAGCGCGCGCTTTTGCGGCACGATCGACATTACGCCCGTACAGCACGCCACGGATGAGCCGCTGGCGCCAAGCGCTCACCGGCTTGACTGATCTCGGCGCCGACGCCCTCATTGCTGAGCCTCCGCAGATGGAATCGATCCCGTCACCGAGACAGACTGGGCGGAAGCGTCGATGGTCTGGATCATCGCACCGATCGGATCGGGATCGCCTGGTTTGGCAAAGTTCGGGGGCCGCTCGGGCAAGTTCTTCAAGGAGTCATATTGGGTGGCGGCAATCGGCTTCAGTTGCAGGTGACGCTCGGCGAGGCCCTGGAGGCGAAGCGGCGCATCGAGCTTGGCCCATTCCGCACGCAGCACCGCGATCGCATCGCGCTGCTCGCGAATTTCAGCATGCAGCCGCAGCACGCGCTCGGTGCGAGACGTCGAATCCATCTTGATCCGGTACACGTAGGCAGCGGCGAACACCAAGGCGGCGATCACGAGGACGTGGATGATCCGCATGGTCAGCCTCCCCTCATGACATCGTCGAGGGTGGGCCATCCGGGCAATGTCGCGGCGGGATGCGCAGGCGCCTCCGTGCGCTCGGCGCCGCGCAGTTTTGCCGACCGCGCGCGCGGGTTTGCCGATATCTCGGACGCGCCGGGCGTCAGGGGCCGGCTGGTCAGAATACGGAAGCTGGGCGGCTCGTGAGCGAGTTCCGGCAGATGGCGCGATCCGCCGCCCGTCCTGGCGCGCTCGACCAAAAAGTTTTTGACGATGCGGTCTTCCAGTGAATGGAATGAGACTACCGCGAGCCGTCCGCCAGGCTTGAGCACCTGCTCCGCCGCCGACAACGCCAGATGCAGTTCGTCCAGCTCCTGGTTGACGAAAATCCGCAGCGCCTGAAACGTCCGCGTCGCCGGATGGATTTCACCCGGCCTCGAACGCACGACTTTGGTGACGATATCGGCCAACGCGCGGGTGGTCAGAATCGGCGCTTGCTTGCGCGCGGCGACAATCGCGCGCGCAACCGCTCTGGAATGACGTTCTTCGCCGAAGATGTAGATGATGTTGGCGAGATCGGCTTCGGACGCTTTCGCGATCACATCAGCGGCGGTCGGGCCGACAGGGCTCATCCGCATGTCGAGCGGACCTTCAAGGCGAAACGAGAATCCGCGCTCGGCTTGGTCGAGCTGCATCGAGGACACCCCGATGTCCATCACGATACCGTCCACGCCTTTGACGCCCTGCGCCGAACAAATCCCGGCGAGATTTGAAAATCGGTCTTCTACCAGCGTCAGCCTGCCACCCGAGCCACCCGAGCTATCTACGAGATCAAATCCACCGGCGATCGCGGCGCGATCGCGATCGATGCCGATGACGCGGGTTCCCGGAACGTCGAGGATAGCCCTTGTGTAGCCACCGGCCCCAAAGGTCGCGTCCATATAGATGCCGCCTTCACGCGGGCTGAGCATCTCAACGGCTTCGCGGCCGAGCACGGGGATGTGGCGCGGGCCAACCCGATTCATCCGCGGACTCCAGATAAGGTCCGGATCAATGTACCGGTGTTGGTCGCATCCGCGCCCATTGCGCCTCAAATCCTTCGGGTTTGCCGGGCTTCTTGTGGCGAAACCGCGCTGCCAAACATGCTTGCCGGCCGCGCGCGCTCCAAAACGCATATCCTGATTTCCCGATGGAATTTGCTGAGCTGCCATGGGATTTCGAGCGTGCAATGGGGCATCGGCCGGTCCCCAAAATCGGTTCGGCTGTTCAACTGTTCAGTAACGGCAGTTAGCGTTAAGAAAGCGTTCATGTACGGCCTGCAATGGCGCGCCGCCCGAGACGAGGTCGAGGCTGAGCGGCAGTGATGCTTCCGGCACACACAGCGGCGAAAATGCGACGATGCACGCGGCGTCCGCGTTGCGCTGGCGGATCGGAACGAAATAGTAAACGAGCCGAGTTTCTCAAAAAATGCGATTGCCGTTCTCCTGCCCGGTTTGAGTTGTCGTATGTCATTTGGTTCGTTCGCGCCTGATGGTTTTGATTCG
>JAICIT010000506.1 GCA_025960445.1 Bradyrhizobium sp.
CAGGTCAGCCGAACCTGCCGGATGCTGATGCCTCGGATCATTCTCATGATCTGCTGCTGGGAGAGTTGGGCCATGTGCTCCAATTGAAGGCTCATCGATGAATAGATCACGATGATAAAGTTTTATTCCCGCTGTGACCACCAGACCCTTGTCCTCGGACTCACGCGCAATCTCCTTTGCCGATCCGTTGACACCTCCTGAGGAGTCGGGGAGAAAGCGTCGTGACCATCGCCGCCCCCGATAAAGCGCATGCCGGAACGGACAGTCCGGCGCTTCGGAAACTGCTCGCGCCGGCCATGCTGATCGCGGCGATGACCGCGATGCGCCTGGTTTACGCAGGGGTGACCGATCTGCGCACCGACGAGGCCTACTACTGGACCTGGTCCAAGGAGAACGTGCTTTCGTTCCTCGATCATCCGCCGATGATTGCCTGGTTCATCCGGTTCGGTACGGCCCTTTTTGGCGATACCAATCTCGGCGTCCGGTTCGCCGGCATTCTCGCGATGCTGGTCACGCAGTTGCTGCTCGCTGATATCGTCCGGCGCGTGACGCATGATGCACGCGCGATCGTGCTCGCAGTGCTGATGCCGGAAGCGGCGCTTTATTACGGATTGCTGATGGCCAAGGTCTCGCCGGACACGGCGCTGATCCCGTTTGCCGTTGCAATGATGTGGGCGCTGGTTCGGCTGGAGGAGAGCGGGAACCCGCGCTGGTGGCTGGCGGCCGGCGCGTTCGCCGGGCTGGCGCTGTTGTCGAAGTTCACCGCGGTGATGCTGTTGCCGGCGATCGCCGCATTCATGCTGGTCCCGAAATGGAGAACACGCTGGATTGCTAGCCCCTATCCAGGGGCCGCCGCGCTGATCGCGATCGTCTTGTTCATGCCGGTGCTGATCTGGAATGCCGAGCATGACTGGGCCTCGTTCCGGTTTCAGCTTGTGCGCGCGACCGCGAACCACGAATGGTCATGGCGGACGCTTGGGGATTTCATCGGCATTCAATTTGGACTCGTCGGGTTTATCTTGTTGCCGGTGGTCTTGTCGGGAGTGACCGCGAGCGCGTGGCTCGGCTACCGCCAACGGGATGCGGTGGGCATTCTGCTTTCGACCGCCGTGATTGTCCCGTTTGCATACTTTTTCTGGAAATCGTTGACGCTGCGGGTCGGCGACACCTGGCCAATGTTCATATGGCCGGCGGGATTTGCAGCAACCGCCATCAACATTACGGTGCTGCCGCGAGAAAGCTTCCCCGCCCGGATGATCACATCGACGATCGGGTCGGCCAAGGCGGCGATCGCTTCCGGCATCATCTTTGTCGTTCTGGTTTTTATGTATTACGTCGTCACGCCCTGGAATCTCATCGGCAGGATGGATCCAGTCGGCGCGGAAGCGGGCTATGCGCATCTCGGTGAACGCGCGCGGGCCGAACTGCAAGAGTCCGGCGCGACCTGGATAGCCACGACCGACTACCGGACCTATTCCATGCTGCGCTGGTACTTCAAGGGGCGCGTCCCGGTGCTCCAGATCAACGAGCGCGGCCGGTTCATGGGATTTAGCGATCCCGGCATGAACTCGATACGCGGGCGCGTCGGCCTCTATGTCGGGCGCGAACCTGATGACAAGAGCGCGGTGTGGGCATCGACGACGGCAATCAGGGAGCCGCTTGAGACTGTCGAACGGAGCTGGCGCGGGATCGTGATGGATACTTACTCGCTGGAAAAACTGACAGGATGGACCCCGGAACTTTCGCCGCCGGCGGATTCTCCGCTTTATCGGTGGCGCGTGTTGGCCGGCGATGTTGCCCAGCGATCGCGGATTGCGGAATTGGCGAACACTCTCCAGTTCGCCCTAAACTAGCGTTCACTCGTCTGCATCGCGCTTGCGCAGCAAGTCTTTTGCAAGATCGGCCAGCGCCGGCCGAGGCAACGCCGTGAATGGCAGCGGGCGGGTGACCTCGATCGCGGCAAGCCCGAGCCGAGCGGTCAAGAGCCCGTTGAGCACGCCTTCGCCGAGCCGCTGCGATAGTTTTGCAGCGATGCCATGGCCGAGCATCTGCTGGATCAGGCTGTCGCTTGCCGCCATTCCGCCGGTGATCGCGAGATGCGCGATCACATGGCGCATCAGCCTGATCATGCCGAGCGCGCCCGGCCGTCCTCCATATAGCCGCGCCAACTGGCGGATCAGCCGCAGCGCGGCTGCGAAAACGAAAAGCACATCAACGAGCGCGCGCGGACTGATTGCGGTAACGATCGACACGCGTTGAGCGGCCGTCGAAACCAGTCGCCGCGCCTCCTGATCCAATGGAGCCATCAATTCGCGTTCGGCCAGGCGGATCATATCGGCGCCATCGATGATATCATCGGCATGGCCTTGCAACGCGGCGCGAGCCCTTGCCAGATGCGGGTTGCGGCGCGCGAGTTTTACGAGCTCCTGTACGATGTTTCGGCTTTCGCCGCGATCGTCATTTGCAAGCACGGCAATTGCGCGCAGGTGCAGGTTTTCAATTGCGGCCAGCCGCGCCAATCCGAACGCTTCCCGCGCCACCACGGCCGACAAGGCGAGCGCTGCGGTCAATGCAAACGCCACGCCGAGAGCACCGAGGCCCTCGCTGCGCGCATACAGGTCTTCAATCAGCCGGGTAACGGCGAGGCCAACGCCTAGCAGGACCAGGCCCGCAATGGCGGCCCAGAACAAGGCACCCCACGAAAATCGGCGGCGCGTCGGCAACGGAGGCCCTTCCAGCGGTACGGGTAGCATCGCAGGATCGGCTTCAGGAGTGACATGCACGGTGCCGCGGAGTGGACGGCTTGCATCCTCCGGATCCATCACGACCACACTGGGATCGTCCAGCTTGAAGGTTGCGGGACGTCGATGACGAGAACGCTCGCTCATTGCAGTCTGTCTCCGATCAGGAACTGGAGCGCCCGGTCGAGGCGGATGTGAGGCAAAGCTGGAGCCTCCG
>JAICIT010000507.1 GCA_025960445.1 Bradyrhizobium sp.
CGCAAGCGCGCTCAATGAGTAAACAGAAACCACTTGCGCGCGATCCCAGCCAAAGCTTTCCGAGATTGGCTTGAGGAATACCGAGAAGCTTTCACCAAGGCCGCGGCCGAGCACCGAGAGTGTGAAACACAGCGCCAGCACATTAAGCGCTACTCGCGCCGGCTTCGGCGAGCGTATGGCGCGAGGCTCTGTCGCGGCGTTCCGGTCCATGATCCCATAAAGGAACGCTTTTCTGCCGGGATGAGGAGGGGCCTTGCGCGAATGCGCCTATGCAGGCTTGAGCAGGACGTGGCGCTTTCTTCCGACAGATAGCTTGATCACGCCCTCTGGCGTGAGGTCGCTGATCTTCAGGATCATCTTGTCGTCTTCAGCCGTGACGTCGTTGATGCGCAGCCCGCCGCCCTTGATCTGGCGCCGCGCTTCACCATTCGAAGTCACCAGGCCCGCTTTTACGAATGCCGTCAGTACGCCTAGGCCGGCCTCGAGTTCGCCCCGGGGGATTTCGATCTTCGGCAGATTTTCGGCAATCGCGCCTTCCTCGAACGTTTGACGAGCCGTCTCCCCGGCTACGCGCGCGGCCCCAGCCCCGTGTAGTAGCGCGGTGGCGGAATCGGCGAGTGCCTTTTTGGCCTCGTTGATCTCGGCTCCTCGTAGCTTGGAGAGTCGCTCAACCTCATCCAGCGGCAGCGTCGTGAACAATTTCAGAAAGCGGACAACGTCGGCGTCATCGGTGTTACGCCAGAATTGCCAATACTCGTACGGGCTCTTCATGTCGGCGTTAAGCCAGACCGCGCCGCTTGCGGTCTTGCCCATCTTTTCGCCCGAGGCCGTCGTGATCAGCGGCGTCGTCAAGGCGTGCAACTGCGGTGTGCCCATTCGCCGGCCGAGGTCGATGCCGTTGACGATATTGCCCCACTGGTCGGAGCCGCCCATTTGCAGGCGGCAGTCGTAACGCTGATTCAGCACCACGAAATCGTAGGCTTGAAGGATCATGTAGTTGAACTCGATGAAACTCATTTCCTGGTCGCGCTCAAGCCTGAGTTTGACCGAGTCCATCGCCAGCATGCGGTTCACCGAAAAATGGCGGCCGATGTCGCGCAGCATCTCGATCCAGTTCAGTTTGGTCAGCCATTCCGCATTATCGGGCATGATCGCGTCGTGCTTTCCCGAGCCGAAGCGCAGGAAACGAGAGAACACTTGCTTGATGCCGTCCTTGTTGCGTTCGATTTCGTCGACGGACAGGATCCGGCGCGTCTCATCCTTGCCAGAGGGATCGCCGACCCGGGTGGTTCCACCACCCATCAACGCGATCGGCTTGTTGCCGGTCTGCTGCAGCCAGTACAGGCACATGATCTGCACCATCGAGCCGACGTGCAACGACGGCGCGGTACAATCGAACCCGATATAGGCGACGAGCTCGCGCCTGGCTGCGAGCCCATCCAGCGACTCCGGGTCCGAAATCTGATGAATAAAGCCGCGGCTTTGCAGCACATTGAGAAAATCAGATTTAAAAGCAGTCATTTGTCGCGACTCTGATCATTCTAATTTCACGGAATTTTCAGCGATTTGCCGAATCCTGGGCGAAAGAGGATGCCGTCGGCTGGCGCGCTGTGGCATTATAAGATGTGCTTGTTTGACACAAGCTGGTCGTCGAGGGCAGGTCAGCCTGCGAACGCAGATGCCTATGATGATGACGGCGATCGGTTTAATGAGCGGCACCTCGCTGGACGGGGTCGATATTGCTTTGATCGAAACCGACGGCAGGCGGGTGCAGGCGTTCGGACCGGTCGGCTACCGACCTTATACGGACCAAGAGCGTAACCTGTTGCGCCAGGCGCTGGCGGAGGCGGCCGACTTGCCGCACCGCGATGCTCGGCCCGGTATCCTGCGCGAGGCCGAGCGCGCCGTCACCATCGCGCATGCGGAGGCGGTTGCCTCCTTTACCGCCTTACACCGCATCTCGCGCGAGGACGTCGATATTGTCGGGTTTCACGGCCAGACTGTGCTGCATCGGCCCGCGCAGGGAATGACCGTGCAGATCGGCGACGGGAGCGCGCTGGCCAAGGCGATACATATCCCGGTGATGCATGATTTCCGGGCGGCAGACGTCGCCGCGGGTGGGCAGGGGGCGCCATTCGTGCCGGTCTATCATCGCGCGTTGGCCCAGTCCCTCAATCGGGAAGGGCCGATCGTCGTCGTCAATATCGGCGGCGTTTCCAACATCACTTATATCGATGGAGATACGCTGATCGCCTGCGATGCCGGTCCGGGCAATGCGCTGATCGACGATCACATGTTCCGTACTACGGGCCAGCCGCTCGACTGCGAAGGCCGCGCGGCAGCTCAAGGTGTCGTGGATGTGGGTTGGGTGATTGAGGCCATGAAGCGTCCGTTCTTTGCGCTGCCACCGCCGAAGTCGCTCGATCGCAATGATTTTGCTTCCCTGACGCTACCGGCCCATTCTCCCGCAGATGGGGCCGCAACGCTTACGGCATTCACGGTCGAGGCGATCGCCCGAACCGTACCGCTGCTGCCTAAAGAGCCAAAGGGTTGGATCGTGGCCGGCGGTGGCGCGCGCAATCTCACGATGTTGCGGATGCTACGCGAGCGGCTGGCTCCTGTGAGCGTCGAGGCCGCCGATACGCTGGGCTGGTCCGCCGATGCCATCGAAGCGCAGGCGTTCGGCTTCCTTGCCGCGCGCGGATTGAAAGGACTGCCGCTGAGCTATCCTGCGACCACGGGTGTGCCGATCCCCATGACTGGAGGCGTGGTCGCGCGGCCGTGATCTCCGCGGCGACTGGCGCTACTTGACAATTACATGCATACGCATCTAATTTCATGCAAATGCATGGAATTGGAGATGCGCCATGTCAGCTCCTCTGAGACTGATCAGTCACAAGCTGTGTCCCTATGTGCAGCGCGCGGTGATCGCGCTTACGGAAAAGGCGGTTGC
>JAICIT010000508.1 GCA_025960445.1 Bradyrhizobium sp.
GATTGGCGTTACTTGACAATTACATGCATACGCATCTAATTTCATGCAAGTGCATGAAATTTGGAGATGCGCCATGTCAGCTCCTCTGAGACTGATCAGTCACAAGCTGTGTCCCTATGTGCAGCGCGCGGTGATCGCGCTTACGGAAAAGGCGGTTGCATTCGAGCGTGTTGACGTCGATCTCGCCAACAAACCCGATTGGTTTCTGGCGATCTCCCCGCTTGGCAAAACGCCGGTACTGCAGGTCGGCGACATTCCGATTTTCGAATCCGCCGTCATTCTGGAATATCTGGAAGAAACCGAGCCTCATCAGCTCCATCCGTCCGATCCCTTGGTCCGTGCCGACCATCGCGCGTGGATTGAATTCGGATCGGCGGTGCTCAACGATATCGCGGGCTTCTACGCGGCCCCGGACAAGCTCGCCTTCGAAACAAAGAGGTCGCAGCTGGACCAGCGTTTTGCGCGGCTTGAATCACGCGTTGCCGCAGCGCCGTGGTTTGACGGCGAACACTTCTCGCTGGTGGACGCGGTATACGGTCCAATATTCCGCTACTTCGATGTGTTCGATGAGATCGCCGACTTTGGAATTTTGGTGCGCAAGCCGAAGCTCTGGCTCTGGCGCAATGCGCTGGCGGCAAGGCCATCGGTTCGTGCGGCCGTCAGCCCCGATTACCCGGCGCTGCTTCGCGGCTTTATAGATCGGCGGAATTCCTGGCTGTCGAAGCTTCAGGCTCGTGCGGCAGCCTAGTCGCGGGCGACGAGCGTATCGATGGATCTATCGGACGTTTGCTAGCCGCATGTCGAGATAACCCGTGACCGTTTCCATCAGCGGCTCCAGCTTGCCATCGAAGAAATGGTTCGCGCCCGGGATGACTTGCTGATCGATCACGATCCCCTTCTGAGTTTTGAGCTTCTCGACTAACGTGTTGACGTCCTTTGGCGGCACCACGGCATCCTTCTCGCCATGCACGATAAGTCCGGATGAGGGGCAGGGTGCCAGGAACGAGAAGTCATACAGATTGGCAGGCGGCGCGATCGAGATAAAACCTTCGACTTCCGGCCGCCGCATCAACAACTGCATGCCGATCCACGCGCCAAAGGAGAACCCGGCCACCCAGCAGGCGCGTGCTTCGGGGTTGATCGTCTGTGCCCAATCAAGCGCGGAAGCCGCATCGGAGAGCTCACCGGTGCCGTGATCGAACGATCCCTGGCTGCGACCGACGCCTCGAAAGTTGAAACGCAGCACCGAAAATCCGCGATGCGCGAAGGCGTAGTAGCATTGGTAGATAATCTGATGATTCATCGTGCCATGAAACTGGGGGTGCGGATGCAGCACCATCGCGATTGGCGCGTTCTTCTGTTTCGCCGGATGATAACGGCCTTCGAGACGGCCTGCTGGGCCGGTGAAAATCACTTCGGGCATTTATGGTCCTTGGCGAGTTGCCGCTTTGTGCTGCCTCCGTCTGGGTCTTAGGCAGACAAGGCTTCCGTGAAGCGGCAATGGATGTCGTTGTGCGATCGCGCGAACGACGTCTGGTGAACTGGTGCGGCGTTCTAACATAGGGCGAGGGGCCAAAAGCAAGGTTTTTATGCGCCTGCGTGAGCTCGAAATCAGCTCAATCTCCAGGCCCAAGAATTTGCAACCTCAGCATAAATTCATCTGGCCGGAGCGGATCGGACGGATTGGCGCCAGACCCGCACCTGAATTAGCTGACGTTGTTGTTGGAAAGCGTCGCCTCCTGGTCCAGAGCCTCAATCGAGGCGACCGCCTGCCGGTAACGTCGGCTCCCGGAAACGGACTGACCAGCATCGAGTGTCAGTTCGAAGTCTCCGTTCGGACCACCTTTGAAGCCAGTCACGCGCGACAGGTTGACCATGCGCGTGCGATGCACCCGCACCAGGTTGTACTGTTTCAGGCGCGCTTCCTCCGCGGCCAAAGTTCCGCGCACCAGGTGATTGATGCCGCCCGCAAGACTGTATTCGACGTAATTTCCCGCCGAGCTGATCATAAGAATTTCGGCAGGCTCAATACGAATGCGGGAGGAGCCGTCGCGTAGCCACAGGATGTGGGGCTTCGCAGAAGGCTGGTCCTGCGGCGCTGAACTCTGCATCTGCCGAAGCTGTTGCGCTCCGCGGCGGCTATCGATCAGCCATAGCGCACCGCCGATCAACAGGCAGGTGATGACATCTTTGCGGAATTCATAGACCAGGGTTTCGGGCGAGAAGTGAAAGTCGTAGGAACCGCCGATCAGGAGCATCACCATCTTGCGGAGGCCAACCATTCCCGCGATGTGCAACGTCGAGAACGCGATCAATGCCGCGATTGCAAATCCGACGCGCGGCAGCCACCCTGAAGCCTCCCGCATTCGCCGGATCACGACGAACAGCAGAGGAGCGATGAAAATAATCGTGATGACGCTGGACATCTCCCACAACAGCGGTGTGCGCAGATCGTAGAGGCCGCTATGCCTTGAGGCGTCCTGCGCGATCGAGAGCGCGTTGACGATTCCGATGGCGAGCGTGATGACTGGAATCGATCCATAAAGCAGCCAATCGGTACCGCTTATCCCAGCGACTCCGGCGCTCGTTGTTGCGGTTCCCGCTTGATCTGAACCCGGCCGGTTCTGGCCCGAAAGCGGCTCAAGACGAGGCCTTGCCAGCGTATCTTTGACGTCACTCATGAACTTCATCGCGCATTCGGCAAAATGTCATGAAGCAACAAGCGATATCACATTCGGCTTGTTTCATTGCGCCAGAGTTGGAGCCGCGTATCAATCTTGAATGGATGCTGAAGCATTGGCCGCATCAGGATAAATGGTAAGACCGCATGATGCCCGATCGCGTCTATCTCGACTGGAATGCCACCACGCCATTGCGCCGCGAGGCCAAGGAGGCCATGGCGTCGGCGTGGGATCTTGTCGGAAACCCTTCGTCCGTGCACGCCGA
>JAICIT010000509.1 GCA_025960445.1 Bradyrhizobium sp.
ACAAAGCGATCAGCCGTCGCCAAATCGACGCTGCTCGTTACCGGGGCATGAACTGTATAGACCGGCATCGCACCTCTCCGCCGCGACCAGGATTTAGCCGCCGAGCTGACCCTTGGTAGAGGGCACCTCGCCTGCGGCTCTCGGATCGATCGCGACCGCCGCGCGCAGCGCCCTGGCCAGACCCTTGAAACAGGATTCGGCTATGTGATGGCTGTTCTCGCCATATAGGGTCTCGACGTGCAAAGTCACGCCCGCGTTGATGGCAAAAGCGTTGAACCATTCGCGCACCAGTTCGGTATCGAATTGGCCGACCTTGTCGCGCGGAAACTCGACCTTGAACACCAGTACCGGCCGCCCGGATATGTCGATCACGACCCGGGACAGCGTTTCATCCATCGGCATGTGGATGGAGGCGTAGCGGGTGATGCCGGCCATGGTGCCGAGCGCCTGCTTCACCGCCTGTCCCAACGCGATGCCAACATCCTCGGTGGTGTGGTGATGATCGATGTGGAGGTCGCCGGCCGCCTTGACCGTAAGATCGATCCGCGAATGCCGAGCCAGCAGCTCGAGCATGTGATCAAAGAAACCGATCCCGGTCGCGATCTCGGCCACGCCAGCGCCGTCGAGGTTCACCGTCACCTCGATGTCAGTCTCTTTGGTCTTGCGCTTGATCGTGGCGCTTCGCATGAAATGGGCTTCCCTTGACCGAGCCATTAACCCGTCCCTCGGCCGAAAACGCGCCCTTTTAACAGGCTGGCCCTGCCTTCGCTACTGCGGGGCCGCCCGCAAACAGCCAAGTTCGCCTTATGGTGACCGGATTCGATGCCTGCGAAGTTCGGCGCGCGCTCGCTTCGCAAGGCGGCCGCCATTGCGCCCGGAAACACGTCGCCCGTCCCGATTGTAACCTCGCGCCTTAGTCCCTAAATCTGGCCGTAGTCCGAGGTCCTTTATGCAAGCATCACAGCCCCAATCGCCGGTTTGGCACGGCACGACCATTCTGACGGTCCGCAAGGGCGCAAAGGTGGTGATCGGCGGTGACGGGCAGGTCTCGATCGGCCAGACCGTGATCAAATCCAACGCCAAAAAGGTGCGCAAGCTCGGCAAGGGCGACGTGATCGGCGGATTTGCGGGCGCCACCGCAGATGCGTTTACGCTGTTTGAGCGGCTGGAAAGCAAGCTCGAACAATATCCGGGTCAATTGACCCGCGCCGCGGTCGAACTTGCGAAGGACTGGCGAACCGATCGCTACCTCCGACGGCTGGAAGCGATGATGATCGTCGCCGACAAGGAGGTCTCGCTGGTGTTGACAGGGACCGGCGACGTGCTCGAGCCGGAAGCCGGCGTGATGGCGATCGGGTCCGGCGGCAATTACGCGCTTGCCGCAGCAAGGGCCCTGATCGATTCCGAAAAGGACGCCGAGAGCATCGTGCGCCGCTCGCTCGACATCGCTGCAGATATCTGTGTCTATACCAACCGCAACGTGACCATCGAGACCCTGCAAAGCGGCTGAGGGATGGCGTCGGACTACATCTTCCGCCCAATGGTCGCGGCCGATCTTCCACTGATCCAGCGCTGGCTGGCATTGCCTCACGTGCGGGAGTGGTGGGGTGATCCCGAACAGCAATATGCCTTGGTCAGCGCCGATCTCGCCGAGCCGAACATGCATCAATTCATCGTTTCCAAGGCCGGCAGTCCGTTCGGCTATCTTCAAAGTTACGATCTGACAGACTGGAATACAGGTTTAGGCCCGCAGCCCCAGGGCACGCGCGGGATCGATCTGTTCATAGGTGACCCAAGCATGATCGGACGCGGCCATGGCGCGGCCCTCATCCGTTGCTTCGTCGGCGATCTGTTGGAGAAGGGACTTCCGCGCGTCGTTACGGACCCTGATCCGGCGAATGCTCACGCTATTCGTGCTTACGAGAAGGCAGGATTTGAAAAGCACGGTCCGGTACAAACGCCCGATGGTCCTGCTCTGCTGATGGTCCGCGACGCATGACGCTGTAACGAGATGACTCCGCTGGACTTGGATATTGCTGGCGCGGTTGGGCAGAATGCCGCCGGACCCATCACACTGCCGACGCCGTCGATCGTCAACTGGCGCTTGTGTCAGCAGCATTTCAAACTTACCTAGGGCACATGACCGACTTCTCCCCCCGTGAAATCGTTTCCGAACTTGACCGTTTCATTGTTGGCCAGACCGATGCCAAACGCGCGGTCTCGATCGCGCTGCGCAACCGCTGGCGACGACTGCAGCTGACCGGCTCCTTGCGTGAGGAAGTGCTCCCCAAAAACATCCTGATGATCGGCCCGACCGGAGTCGGCAAAACCGAGATCGCGCGGCGGCTGGCGAAACTGGCCGGCGCGCCATTCATCAAGGTCGAAGCCACCAAGTTCACCGAGGTCGGTTATGTCGGCCGCGACGTCGAACAGATCATTCGCGATCTGGTCGAGGTGGCGATCGCGCAAACCCGCGAGCGCAAGCGCAAGGACGTGCAAGCCCGCGCGCAACTCGCCGCCGAAGAACGGGTGCTGGATGCATTGGTCGGGGCGAACTCCAGCGCCACCACGCGCGATTCCTTCCGCAAGAAGCTGCGCGCCGGCGAACTGAACGAAAAGGAGATCGAGCTCGAAATGCAATCCTCGGGCGGCACGCCGATGTTCGAAATACCGGGCATGCCCGGAGCCCAGATGGGCGCGATCTCAATTGGCGACATTTTCGGCAAAATGGGCGGCCGGACAAAGACCCGCCGGCTCACGGTCGAGGATTCCCACGACCTCCTCGTCAACGAGGAATCCGACAAGCTGTTGGACAATGATCAACTGGTGCAGGAATCGATCGGCTCGGTCGAGAACAACGGCATCGTGTTCCTCGACGAGATCGACAAGATCTGCGTGCGCGAAGGTCGCAGCGGCGGCGGCGACGTTTCGCGCGAGGGC
>JAICIT010000510.1 GCA_025960445.1 Bradyrhizobium sp.
ATCATAGGCGGCGCCGCCGACCAGCTCCTGCTCGGTCTCGAACCGCGCGATGCCTTGCGCGTTGAGCCAGTCGATCAGGCGCTTCACTTCCGCCATGACTTCGGGACCGATGCCGTCACCGGGCAGCAGCAGCAATTTGTGGCTTGCCATCTTGGATTAGCCCTTTGAGTGAATTTTGCGTTTTGAAAACAGCGGATGCGCGCGGAGTGCTAAATCGGCATTGCGCCGATGGCAAGCCACCATTGCGGGTCGGTCGCCTGTGCAGCCGCCGCTTTGCCTGCCAGAATGGCCGCCCTGCCGGAGATTCCAGTGAAAGCCACCGTTGCTCCATCGCCTCCAGCGCATGCCGCGCGACTGATCCTGATTCTGTCACTGACACCGACAGTCGGCCTGGGAATAGGCCGCTTCGCTTATTCGCTGGTGTTGCCAGACATGCGCGATTCACTCGGATGGTCGTATTCGGCCGCCGGTTTCATGAACACCATCAACGCCGCCGGATATCTCGTAGGCGCGCTGATGGCCTCCAGACTCATCAAACGATATGGACTGTCCGCTTCGGTGCGCTGGGGAACGGTGGCCTGCATCGTGTCGCTGGTGCTGTGCGCGGTCTCCGGCAACTTTGCCGTTCTGAGTTTCGCGCGACTGCTCGCCGGCGTGGGTGCCGCTGTCGGCTTTGTCGCCGGCGCGGCGCTGGCGGCGCGGATTGCCCAATCGCAGCCGAGGCGAGCGGATTTTTTGCTTAGCCTTTTTTATGCCGGACCTGGGCTCGGGATCCTCTCCTCGGGCCTGATCGCGCCGTTCGTGCTGCAGGCGTTCGGACCGGGCTCGTGGTGGATCGTGTGGTGGGCGATGACGCTGCTGGCCGTTGCGATGACCGCTCCTTTGATGCTGGTGCCGATCGACACCGATGGTGCGCTCGCGGACAGGACACCGGCGAGCTTCGCGATCCGACCGGTATTGATTTATCTGACCGGCTATTTTCTGTTCGGCGCGGGCTATATCGCCTACATGACCTTCATGATCGCATACGTCCGCGATGCCGGCGGCGGTGCGGTGGCGCAGAGCGCGTTCTGGAGCCTGATCGGCGCCAGCGCGTTCTTGACCCCTTGGCTGTGGGGGCGCGTGCTGGGCCTCGACCGAGGCGGCCTCTCGATCGCAATCATTCTTGGGGTCAATGCATTGGGGGCCGGGTTGCCGTTATTCGGGCATTCCGCTCTGCTGCTCTCGATTTCGGCGCTGGTGTTCGGAGTTTCATTTTTCGCAGTGGTCGCGTCGACCACCGCTTTTATACGCTTCAACTATCCGCCTTCCGTCTGGGCGAAGGGTATCGCCGCCATGACTATCGCATTCGGAATTGGCCAAACCCTTGGACCACTCGCCGTCGGCGCGATCACCGATGCATTTGGCAGCCTGTCCTATGCGCTCAACGTCTCCGCGGCGATGCTGGCGGCGGGCGCGATCGCCTGCGCGTTTCAACCTCGGCTGGGCAGGAGTTCAAAACCGTCAGCTCCCGCTGAATGAATTGTAGCCCTGATCTTCCCAGTAGCCGCCCTTGTAGTCGTTGGTTACTTCCATCGAGATCACGTATTTCGGATTCTTGAATCCGAGTTTTGTCGGCACCCTGATCTTCATCGGGTATCCGTAGGCGCGCGGCAGGATTTCATCGGCGAACTTGAACGTCATCTGGGTCTGTGGATGCAGCGCGGTGGCCATATCGAGCGGCGAGTTGTAGCCGTCGGAATCGGCGCACTGGAACCAGCAATATTTGGCGCGGGTGTCCGCACCGATCAGCTTGAGGAAATCCCGCAACGGAGTGCCGGTCCAGCTTCCGATCGCGCTCCAGCCCTCCACGCAAATGTGACGCGTGATCTGCGTGACCTGGGGCAACTTGTAGAGCTCGTCCAGCGACCACGACTTCTTGTTGTCGACCAGTCCCCGCACCTCGAATTTCCAGTGCTTGCCATCGATGGTCGGCGCGTCCTCCAGATCGTAATAGGCGTTGAACGGGAATGGCTTGGTTATTGCGCTTTCGGGGAACGTCGGCGCCAAGGCGTTGGGATTGAAAATGAAGGCTTGCACGCCATCGTTGAACTTCGAGACCTGCTTGAGCAACTCCTCGGCGGAAAAGCTATCGGACACGTCGCAGCCAGTCAGCAGCGTCAGGGCACCCAGGCTCGCGCCACCGGCGATAAAACGCCGGCGCGCCAGATCCGGCATGGTCTTTACGGCGTCCCTGACCAGCAGCCGCTTGTCGACGCCGGGAATCAGAAGCGAGCGAAGTCGGCCCATGATGTATCCTCCAAATTTCAGCGGCCGATAATCATCGCGCGCAGGCTCTTCGGCACCAGCACCGCCAGCACGATGTGCACGATAAGGAACGCAACGATCGCGGACATGCAGATGAAGTGGACGTAGCGCGCGATGTCGTAGCCGCCGAACAACGCTACCAGCCAGTGCAACTGCACTGGTTTCCACATCGAGAGCCCCGACAGCACGATGAGGATACCGACAACGATAATACCGGCATAGAGCAGCTTCTGGACGTAATTGTATCTGGTGAGGTCAGCATGCGACAGCCTGCCCGTCAGCGCCGCCTTCGTGTCCGAGATCACGCCGGCAGCGCTCAGCGGCAGCAGCTTGCGGCGGAACCGGCCGGTGGCAAAGCCCAAAGCGAGATAGACGAGGCCATTGACCATCAACAGCCACATCGCGGCGAAATGCCAAAGCAACGCGCCCGCAAGCCAACCGCCCAAGGTAATGCTCTTGGCAAATTTGAACGCAAACAGCGGCGAGGCATTGTAGATCTGCCACCCTGACATGATCATCACGATCATCGCGATGGCGTTGATCCAGTGCGCGATACGAACCCATGCCGGCTGGATTACCGTGGTGTTGGCGGGTACCGCACGTTGGTCGCTCGCTGCAAG
>JAICIT010000511.1 GCA_025960445.1 Bradyrhizobium sp.
CTGGAAAATGCCGTGGCCGAGCCGGATGTTCCTGGTCCGCTGACTCGCGGCGGCGAGAAATGATTCCGGGGACGGAGAGTGCGAATATTCTTCCAGAAAATGATGTTCCACAACCCAGGCATGGTCATAGCCGAGCCGGTCGGCGGTCTCCAGCTGAGTCAGCGCATCCTGATAAAGCTTGAGTTCGTCGCCGGGGTACCAGGGACGTGGCAGTTGCAGCTCATAGAAAATGCCGAATTTCATCACGTCTCTCCGGGGGACGGCCTGTTCTCTCAAAACACTGTATTCTGGTGCGGAGCCGAGTCCAGCCTCGGCCAATTCCGCGCCGCGGAAGCCGGCTTGCGCCGTGCGTGCGAATGGTTAGTTTCGGCTGGCTCGCGAGTCGTCGCTTCGGCGAACGACGTTTTCCCGCACCGAGAAATCATGCCGACATTCACGCCGCATCAGGATTCCGCGCTAATGGCTGTTGCCGATTGGCTGAAAGCAAAGCCCGGGAAAAAAGGCACGCCACCGATTTTCCGGCTGTTTGGTTATGCCGGCACTGGCAAGACCACGCTGGCGCGCCATATCGCCGAAGGCGTCGATGGGGAGGTGAAATTCGCAGCCTTCACCGGAAAAGCGGCGCTGGTGATGCGCAACAAGGGTTGCGATAACGCCTCGACGATCCACTCGCTGATTTACCGCGCGCGCGAGTCCGGCGTCGAGCAACCGAGCTTCGAATTGTGGGACGATGCGCCGGCATCAAAAGCAAAGCTGATCGTGATCGATGAATGTTCAATGGTCGACGCGGAGCTTGGCCGAGATCTGATGTCATTCGATTGCCCGCTGCTTGTGCTCGGCGATCCCGCGCAGCTGCCGCCCATCCAGGGCGGCGGTTTTTTTACCGACTGCGAGCCTGACGCGATGCTGACGGAAGTGCACCGCCAGGCGCAAAACGATCCGATCGTGCGGATGTCCATGGACGTGCGTGAAGGGCGCGAACTCGACGTCGGGCGCTACGGTGAAAGCGAGGTCGTCTCGCGCGCCGAACTGGACCCGGAGCGGGTGATGAGCGCCGACCAGGTGCTTGTCGGGCGCAACAACACACGGCGCGCCTATAATATGCGGGTGCGGCAGAAGCAGAAGATCGACGACCCATTGCCAGTGGCCGGAGACAAACTGGTCTGCCTCCGCAACAATCGCAAGAAGGGCCTGTTTAATGGCGGGCTCTGGCGGGTAAAGTCCCGCGCGCAGTCGAAGTCCAAGATCATCACCATGCGCCTTTCGCCAGATGAAGATTTCGGTCACAAGGTCACGAAAGTATCGGTCCGCGGCGACTGTTTTGGGGGCGCGATCGAGACCATCCCATGGGAGCAGCGCAAGCCCTACGATGAGTTCGACTACGGCTATGTGCTTACCGTGCACAAATCGCAGGGCTCGCAATGGGACGATGTGGTGCTGTTCGACGAGAGCTTCGCGTTTCAGGACAGCCGAGCACGCTGGCTCTATACGGGGATTACCCGCGCGGCGAAGCGGCTGAGCATCGTGGTGTAGTCGCCACGCGCATCTCAGGCGAAGATCATTTCGGATTGGGATCGCGCAGACCCTCATCGGGTCTTTGGTATTTACCGGCGCGGCTCAAGTGCACGGCTTTGCCGAGCGCGCGCGCCGCATTGCGCGTTTCCTCCTGAAAGCGTTCGTCTTTGTCCAGCGCCTCGTGGGAGGTCGCATAAGGCTGCATGTAGCCGATGTAGCCATTCACTTCGGCGGTCCGGCTGGCCTCGACAAGCGACATATCAGTCAGCCAGTCCACCAATGATCGGCGCAGCGTTTCGGCGCCTGCGCTATCGGCATGGACGACCACTCCGAAATGCCGTCCATCCAGATGGCGCGGATACGGCCAGCCTTTCAACTCCAGCGCCTTGGCCTCATCGACTTTCTTGCCGTGGGTCGAGGATGGATCGGGGTTGCCGCCATCGGCACAGACCAGCCGGTCCATCATTGCCTTCAATCCTGTCGGCGCGTGATACCAGTTCACTGGCGTAATGATCATGATTCCATGGGCCGCGACCCACAGCGGATAGATCTCGTTCATCCAGTCGTCGGTCTGACCCAGCGCATAGTTCGGGTAGCAACTGCAAGGCCAATGGCACAGCGCCATCGAGGTGGCGACACAGGTCTTGCACGAGTGAATCTGCTTGCCGAATTCGGACGTAAGCCGGCTGAGGTCGAGTATGTCGACAGCCAGGCCCATTTCCTGAAATACAGGTTCGGCAATTTTGACCAGCCGCCACGTCTTCGACATCTCCCCCGGGCAAGTGTGTTCGCTGCGTGAAGATCCGTTGATCAGGAGAATGCGCGGCGTCTCGTCGGCATCATCGTGGCGCCGTTGCGCGGCGAGTATGGCCTCGCGCGCAGCGAGCCAATCTACCGAAATCTCATAGTCCGGATCCGCGAATCCAGAACCAGCCTTCCGGGTATTCGGCGCCTTTCTTGAATTGACATACCCATCCCACGCCGCTTCCACGATCGCGTCGAGTTCGCGCTGCAGCCCTTCGAACACTGGATCGGCGAAACGGCTGCGATATCGCTTGGCGAATTCCTCGCGCGACAATTGGACCGGTGGCATTCCTTTGCGAACGTCGAGAGCGGGCATTTCCCGGCTCCTATGATGATTGAACGATGGGCCCGGTGTTCCAATCCCGCGGCGGGATTCGCGGTTCAGCGCCGGTCGGCGGGAAGGATGCTGTCCTTATTCACGAACTCGTGTTTATTCCGCTGTAACGACGCTCCGTCAGCCGCGTATCTTGGAGCAATCCAGCCGCGCCAACGCCACCCAAGAGGAAGCCCCATGTCTCGCCCCCCTGTCAGCCGCGCATCGCTTTACACTGCCGCCCTTGGCGCACTGGCGATCGCCTTTTTTGGTGCCGCGCC
>JAICIT010000512.1 GCA_025960445.1 Bradyrhizobium sp.
GCGCAGCGACAGCGCGCCGATCACCAGCGCAAACAATGCCGAGGCGAGGAGCGCGACCGGCCACTGAATGAACCCGGAGCCGATCCCTTCGGCCGCGAGAATGCCAACGGCATAGCCGCCGATGCCGAGATAGGCGGCATGGCCAAAGCTCATCATCCCGCCATAGCCCATGATCAGATTGAGGCTCGCCGCGGCCAGGGCGAATATCACGATGCGCGTGAACAGCGTCAGCGCGAAGCCGTTCCCGCTCAACGAAGTATAGATCGGAAGTACCAGCAGGCCGACGACGACCAGCGCCGCCAGAACGTTTCGGGCATTGAGCGATCGTTTCATCGCCGGTTGGCTGGAAACAGCCCCTCCGGTCGCACCACCAGAACGATCGCCATGACGAGATAGATCAGCATCGAGGAGAGCGCGGGGGCGGCGGTCGAAGCGGCGGCTGAGCTCAGGATTTGACGCAAGAGATCGGGCAGGAAAGCCCGGCCTAGCGTATCGATCATGCCGACAAAGATCGCCGCCAGGAATGCGCCTCGGATCGAGCCGATGCCTCCGATCACGATGATGACGAAAGCAAGGATGAGGATGTTTTCGCCCATCCCGATCTGAACCGTGAGAATGGGAGCCTGCATCAGCCCGGCGAGACCGGCTAACGCGGCTCCAAGCCCGAACACCAGCGTGTAGAGCAGCTTGATGTTGATGCCTAGCGCGCCGATCATTTCCCGGTTCGACGCGCCGGCGCGGATGAGCATGCCCAGCCGGGTTCGCATCACGACCAGATAGAGCATCAGCGCCACCAGCAGCGCGACCACGATGATCGCCAGCCGGTAAGCCGGATAGTAGATGCCGGGCAGGATCGCGATCGGCACCGTGAGCCAAGATGGCAGTGGAAGCGCGAGCCCAGCCGGACCCCAGATCAGGCGCACCGCATCATTGAAAAACAGGATCAGCCCGAACGTCGCAAGCACGTGATCGAGATGATCGCGGCCATAGAGATGCCGCAGCGCCACGAACTCCAGGACGATACCGAGCAGCAATGTCGCGCCAAGCGCCAGCACCACGCCGATGATGAAATTGCCGGTCCATGCGACGAAACTCGCGGCGAAATAAGCGCCCATCATGTAGAGCGAGCCATGCGCCAGATTGACGAAATCCATGATCCCGAACACCAGCGTCAACCCCGCCGCCAACAGAAACAGCAGCAAGCCGAACTGCAATCCGTTCAGGAACTGTTCGACGACAAGCAGCATGGGCGCTTTGAATGGACCGAAGAATCCCGCCTAAAGGCAAACAGCGGCGGCGCATGAGCACCGCCGCTCTGTAGTGGACAGCCGCCGAGGATCACTTCATCGGGCACTTGTCGTGGAATCTATCCTGATCGTCCTTCACAATGGTCGAGACCGTTTTCAGCGAGAGCTGGCCTTCCGCATCCTTGACCACGTCCTGCAGATAGAAATTCTGAATCGGGATATGATTGTTGCCGTATTTGAAACCGCCGCGCAGCGACTTGAAATCGGCCTTCTCCATCTCGGCTTTCATCGCATCCTTCTTGCTGGTGTCGCCCTTCACCGCCACCACCGCGCTGTTGATCAATTGCGCGGCGTCATACGATTGGGCGCCGTAGTAAGTCGGACGCAGGCCGGGATATTTCTTGCGGTAATCCGCGACGAACTTCTTGTTCTGCTCGTTGGGCAGGTCGTTCACCCATTCCTGAGCGCCGGGGATGCCGAGCGCGTTGTCTTTCTGCAGCGGCAGCGACAGCTCGTCGATAGTAAATGCGGTATAGAGCGGGATCTGCTGCTTGAGCCCGGCCTGCACATATTGGTTGAGGAACTGCACGCCGGCAGCGCCTGGATAGAACACGAAGATCGACTCCGCCTTTGAGGCCCGCGCCTTCGAGAGCTCAGCCGAGAAATCGAGTTGGCTCGGCCAGACCGTGTATTCCTCGCCCAGCACCTGGCCCTTGAACGTGCTCTTGACGCCCGCCAACATGTCCTTGCCGGCAGCGTAGTTCGGACCGATCAGGAACACCGACTTGACACCCTTCTGGTTCATGTAAAGGCCCATGGCCGCGGGCGTCTGGTCGTTCTGCCAGGACGTCGAGAAAACATACGGCGAGCACAATTCGCCGGCGAGTTGCGACGGCCCGGCGTTGGCGGTGATCAGGAAAGTCTTCGCGTCCACCGCGGTCTTGAGCGATGCCAGCAGCACGTTCGACCAGATATATCCGGCGACGAAGTCGACCTTGTCCGACTGAATCAGCTTCTCGGTCTTCTGCTTGCCGATATCAGGCTTCTGCTGATCGTCTTCGTAGATCACCTCGACCGGCTTGCCGCCCATCTTGCGGCCCAGGTGATCAAGCGCCAGTTCGAACGAATTGCGCATGTCATTACCGATCACGGCGGTCGGGCCGCTGAACGTGCTGACAAATCCGATCTTGATGGAATCCGCCGCACTGGCGGAACTTGCTAAAGCCAGGGCGGTAGCGCCCGCCAGCCAGAATGCAGCTTTCATACTCGATTTCCTCCTCGTTTATTTGCTTGCGCCCGCGTCGACCTGTCCCGTTTGGCGCGGTGGGCTTCCGTCCCAGGCTCTATTTCTGGATTGCCCTATTTTGTGCGCGAGATCGCGGGTCAGCGGCAAGCACGAACCGCCGGCTCCGTCGTAGAACCTTCGGCGCAATGCCTCGCTAAATGCACCATAGTTCGCATCAGCGGCCGATGGCAAGAAATATAGTTCAGGTTGGGAATCCGTCCGCGGGGATTATGCTCGCGCGGTGAGGGCTAACAACGCCGCAGCGAAGCCAACCATCAACCCCCGAGGGCCGCGACATGACGACCGACCCGCGCCAACCAGAACCTCATCGCGTGGTGATCGTCGGTGCCGGATTCGGCGGA
>JAICIT010000513.1 GCA_025960445.1 Bradyrhizobium sp.
GCGGTTCAACGCTGTCGGGTGGCCAGCGTCAGCGCATCGCGATTGCGCGCGCCCTCGTCACAGACCCGCGCATCCTGATCTTCGATGAGGCGACCAGCGCCCTCGATTACGAAAGCGAGCGCATCATACAACAAAATATGAAGAAGATCGCAAAAGGCCGCACGGTGCTGGTTATCGCGCACCGCCTCTCCACGGTGCGGGCGGCGAACCGTATCGTTACGATTGATCATGGCCGCCTGGTCGAGGATGGAAGCCATGACACGTTGATCAAAACCAGCGGACGCTACGCCTCGCTGCATCGGCTGCAAGGAGGTTTCCATGAGGTCGGCTGAAGCAATGATCCCGGCCCAGGCAGGGCAAGCTGTAATTCCGTTTCCGCAGCAAAGGCGCCGTGAAGAACTGGCATTTCTGCCGGCGGCGCTTGAAGTCGTTGAAACGCCGCCATCCCCGATAGGCCGAGCGATCGCCAGCGCCATCATTCTATTGATATGTGTCGCGCTGATCTGGGCATGGTGGAGCACCGTTGACATTGTGGCGTCGGCTACCGGAAAAATACTTCCGGGCGGTCGCGTCAAGGTCATTCAGCCGTTCGAGACCGGAGTGGTGCGTTCGATCCGCGTTCAGGACGGGGAGAAGGTCAAGGCCGGGGACGTCCTGATCGAGCTCGATCCGACTGCCAATGAGGCGGAGCGGGATCACCTGCGCAACGACCTGCTGGCCGAGCAGCTGAACATCGCGCGATTGCGCGCGGCACTCGCGGGGGATGATGATCCGGTGGCAAATTTCGTGGCTCCCGCTGGAGCAGACCCCGATCTGATCGGCGCGCAGCGGCAGCTCTTGTTAAATCAGGTGACCGAGCACCGGGCCAAGATTGCCGCCCTCTCGCGGCAGCAGGCGCAGAAGGAAGCCGAGCAAGCCATGACATCGTCGACGATCCACAAGCTTGAGGCGATCATTCCGGTGGTTCAGTCGCGCGTCGATATTCGAAAAACCCTGGTGGAGAAGGAGCTGGGCTCGAAGCTCAGTTATTTCGAAGTGGTCCAGCAGCTCGTCGAGCAACAAGAGGAGTTCAACGTTCAGAAGAGTCATCTGCAGGAAACGGAAGCCGCGGTAGCCGCTATTCGCGAGACGCGGGGACAGGCGGTAGCCGAATATCGGCATACACTATCCGACGAGCTCGCGAAGTCCGAGCAGAAGGCTAAAGGCGTCGCCCAGGATTTGATCAAGGCCGAGCAGAGGACCAGGCTTCAGGTGCTGAGCGCTCCGGTGGATGGCATCGTGCAGCAGCTTGCGATCCATACGGTTGGCGGCGTGGTCACGCCAGCGCAGTCCTTGCTGGTGGTGGTGCCGAGCGATAGCCGACTAGAAATCGAAGCCATGGTGTCAAACAGCGACATCGGATTTGTTCATGCCGGGCAAGAAGCCCAGATCAAGGTCGATACCTTCAATTTCACCCGCTACGGGCTGCTGCATGGCGAGGTGCTTTCGCTCTCCCAGGACGCGGTGATCCGCGATCGCCAGCAGGACCGCGCCGGCGACCGGGCGCTGGGAGCCGCCAACGAGACCAGCGAGCCGAAGGGTCAGGACCTGAACTACAGCGCGCGCATTTCGCTCGACCGCACCCTAATGCAGATCGACGACAGGATGGTCAATCTGTCGCCGGGCATGGCGGTGACGGTGGAGATCAAGACCGGATCGCGGAGTATTCTGAGCTATCTTCTGTCGCCGTTGCGCCGCTACCGGCACGAGACGTTGCGCGAGCGTTGAGCTACGGGGTCTCAGCGATGATTAAAGATCAACTCCCGCAAACGGCGGAGCGAGGAACAATGAACATCGGTCTGAAAGTGCTGCTCAACGCGACTTCCCTTGTATCCGTGCTCCTGGCCCTCCCGGCGTTAGCGCAAGGGCCGTCGGCACTCGTAACGGAGAACGGCACCATCATCGCTACCCTACATGCGGAGGGGGCTCAGGTTTACGAGTGCAAACCAGATGCCTCGAATGCTGCGTCACAGGCCCAAGCGCTGACGTGGCAGTTCCGCGAACCCATCGCCACACTCACGGTCGGCAGACAGACGATCGGTAGGCACTACGCCGGCCCGAATTGGGATCACGTCGATGGCAGCGGCGTGAAAGGCAAGGTGATCGGCAGCACGCCCGGCACAACGCTGAGCGACATTCCTTGGCTCAATCTTGAGGCGACTGAGCATCGCGGCAACGGCATCTTGTCCGATACGGCTACCATCCAACGCGTCAACACCAGGGGCGGGCTCGCCAAAGGATCCTGCGAAAGCGCCGGCAGTTACCTCAGTGTTCCCTATTCGGCCGACTACGTGTTTCGGCGCCAGAACTAGCGCGGCGTCATGTTGTTTGCGGCCGCTTGTCAAGTGCGGCTTTGAATCACGGCGCGCCGCGGCTGAGCTACTCTCGATTTTGCATAATGGCGACTGCGAAATATTCCCCGAATACAGAACGGGATCGGTCTGGAGAGCAACTCATTCAGCGGGCGTCTCGATTTGACATCCTTTTTAGCTTGCTCGAGTAGCTACCAGTGATGATTGCCGCTGCACCACTGGACAATCGCGATTTCTCTTGAACGATCAGTCGTAACGAGACTTGCAGGTGGCAGCACTAGCCGGTTTGTTTCTTTAGGGGAGGCTTTGGACGCGATCGATCTGCCAAATTTCGTACGATCATGTAGAAGATTGGTGTGAAGATTAGCCCAAATATCGTGACGCCCAGCATGCCGAAGAACACGGCCACGCCCACCGCCTGGCGCATTTCCGATCCGGAGCCAGTTGAAATCACGAGCGGCAGCACCCCGAGAATAAACGCAAAAGAAGTCATCAAGATCGGTCTCAGC
>JAICIT010000514.1 GCA_025960445.1 Bradyrhizobium sp.
AAGGGCGCCGAGCACGCTTTGCGACTGGCCGAGGATGCCGGCGCTGACGACCTGCTGCTGGTGTTGTTGTCGGGTGGCGGCTCTGCCAACTGGATCGCACCTGTAAACGGCGTGTCGTTCGCGCAGAAACAGCAGTTGACCCGGGCGCTGTTGCGCTCGGGCGCGCCGATCGGCGAGGTCAATACCGTTCGCAAGCACCTGTCGCGGATCAAGGGCGGCCGTCTGGCACGCGCGGGCAAGCGCGCCGAAATCGTCACGCTGGCGATCTCCGATGTTCCGCATGACGATGCGTCCGCGATCGCCTCGGGGCCGACCGTGCCGGATCCAACGACGCTTGCCGATGCGCGCGCCATCCTCGCCAAGTACGACCTCAGGCTCGAGGACGCCATCGCCCGCGCGCTGGAGGATGCCGGCAATGAGAGCTGCAAGCCCGGCGACCCCGCCTTTGCGCGCGCGCAATTTGAAATCATCGCGCGGCCGAGGTCCTCGCTCGACGCCGCGATCGCCGTAGCCAAGTCCGCCGGTTACGATATCGTCGACCTCAGCGCCGATCTCGAGGGCGAGGCGCGCAGCGTCGCCGCCGATCATGCTCGACTCGCGCTGAAGGCGCACAGCCAGGGCGGGCGCGTCGCGATCTTGTCCGGAGGCGAACTCACCGTCACCGTCCGCGGTAACGGCCGCGGTGGTCCCAACCAGGAATATGCGCTGGCACTAACCGCATTGCTAAAGGACACCTCCGGAATTTCGGCGCTCGCGGCGGATACCGATGGCGCCGATGGCGGCGCGGGAAGCGCGACCGACCCTGCCGGCGCGATCATCGATCGTCACACCTTTGACAGGATGCAATCGCTCGGCCTCGACCCCGCCGCTTATCTCGACAACAACGATGCCACTGCGTTCTTTGCTGCGACCGGCGATCTGTTGTTGACCGGACCGACGCTGACCAACGTCAATGACATCAGGGTGATCCTGGTGGACGGGAACGCGGCCTCGCCGTTGTAAGGACATTGCCTCAAAGGACATTTCCTCAAAAGCCATTGCCTCAAAGTTCGCGTGCGATGGTCGCCAGCATTTCGAGCAGCGCGGTACGCTTCGCGGGTCCCAAGATCTCGTTGATGCGCGCCTCATGCTTGGTGGCGACCAGCTTCTTTGCACGCGCCAGCACGGCGCGCCCCTTTTCGGTCAAAACGATAATGTGCGAGCGGCGGTCGTTGGTCGATCGTATCCGCGAGCAGAGATCGCGCGTCTCCAGGCTGTCGAGCATTGCCACGAAATTCGGCCTGAGAATTCCAAGCGTATTGGCGACTTCGGTTTGATTGCGGCCAGGATTTTTGTCGAGCAGCAAAAGCACCGAGAACTGCGCCGGCGTCAGTTGCAGCGGCGCGACGCAGCGAAGAAAATGTTCGAATATCTTCAATTGCGCGCGCTTGAGCGAATAGCCCAATAGCTCGGACAATTCGCCCATCTGCATCGCAGTCGTTTCCGCCATCTCGCCAGGTTGCTTGCCGGTGATGCGGGACCTCTTGGCGCTGGTCGCTGCGGCTTTCGAAACGGTCATCGCGATGCTCGCAATCGAGGTCAGGTTTGCCGGCCGATGCGGCCGAGTCTCGCAATTTCAGGTGTTGCAGTTTCAGGTTCAGCCCTGCATGAATTTCTTGATGATTTCCGGCGGCACCGCCGCCGATTTCAGCCGCACCGGATCATCCGGATGACGGCCCACCAGTACGCGGGTCTCGAATGCCTCGATCGCGAGCACTTCGCCCTTGAATACGTTGTGGATCACTTCGAAGCTGGAGCGCTTGAAACTTTCGACCCGGCTTTCGATCGTGATCCAGTCGCCATGGGTTGATGCGACATAGAACTTCGCTCGCGTATCCACCATCGGGATGCCAACCAGCCCGTATTTCCTGATGATGTCCTGCTTGGAAAAACCGGCGGCCTCGAACATGATCGAGGTCGAGTCATCGAACATTTCGAAATAACGCGGGTAGTAGACGATATTTGCGGGATCGCAGTCGCCCCACTGAATCTGCACGTCTCTGCGGTTGACGAACATGCCGGTACTCTATCGCGACTCTATCGAGGCGCCATGCGCAGTGCGGCATCGAGCCGCACGACCTCGCCATTCAGATACGGATTGTCGATCATGTGCAGCGCCAACGAGGCGAATTCGTCAGCCTGACCGAGTCGGCGCGGGAATGGAATCGATGCGGCCAAGCTGTCTTGTGCCTCCTGCGGCAGATTTGCCAGCAGCGGCGTCAGGAACAGGCCCGGCGCAATGGTCAATACGCGGATGCCGAATTGCGCCAGTTCGCGCGCGATCGGCAGCGTCATCGCGACGATGCCGCCCTTTGAGGCTGAGTAGGCTGACTGACCGATCTGTCCGTCATATGCAGCGACCGACGCGGTCGAGATCACCACGCCGCGTTCGCCGGTCGACAGCGGCTCGAGCTTTGACATTTCGGCGGTGGCCAGCCGCAGCATGTTGAACGAGCCGATCAGATTGACCCGGATCACCTTGTCGAAATCGGAAAGCGGCATTGGGCCATCGCGGCCGATCACCCGCTTCGCCACACCGATACCGGCGCAATTGACCAGCACCCTCGCCGCTCCATGCGCCTTGGTCGCGGTGGCAATGGCGGCTTCCGCGGACGCGACATCGGCGACATCGCAGACCACTGCAACTCCCTTCACTTCGGCGGCAACGCTTTCGGCGAGCTTGGCATTGAGATCGCAGATGGCGACTTTGGCGCCTTGGGCGGCGAGCCTGCGCGCGGTCGCAGCGCCCAATCCAGATGCACCGCCGGTGACGATTGCGGCCTGATCTTTCAATTGCATGTTAAAGGTCCTCGGGGTGATG
>JAICIT010000515.1 GCA_025960445.1 Bradyrhizobium sp.
TCCTGGATGAGATTCAGACCGGCATGGGTCGGACGGGTAAAGTTTTCTACTACGAACACGCTGAAATCGAACCCGACATCATGACGCTTGGAAAAGGGATCGGTGGAGGCGTCCCACTCGCCGCTTTATTGGCCACGAAAGCTGCATCGTGCTTTGAACATGGCGACCAGGGCGGAACATTCAACGGCAATCCGTTGATGTGCGCTGCCGGCGCAGCCGTTCTGCAGCACGTCGTTTCGCCGACTTTCCTGAAGTCGGTTGCGGACAATGGCCTCTATCTGGAGGGCGAGTTGCAGCGGATATCGGCGCGCCACGGTCTCGGTGAGGTGCGCGGCCGAGGTCTGCTGCTGGCCCTTGATTTAAAAATGCCGATCGCGGGATCGATCGTGACGCAGGCTTTCGAGGATGGAGTGCTGCTTAACGCGCCACGACCAGACACACTGCGTTTCATGCCGGCGCTCACCGTCACGCGACAGGAAATCGCTGCAATGATTGACAGCCTGGACGCTGTCCTCGCCAAGATCGGCGTAGCAAGGCGTGTCGCATAGAGTGGGGGAGTATTCCGCCAGTTGGCGCAATGGGATGCCGGCCCGATAGCTCAGGGCTTCAGGATTGACGCGCCGGTCGTGGCGCGGCTTTCCAAATCGATATGGGCCTTTGCCGCATCCTTCAACGCATAAGCGTGATTGATCGGTACATGCAGTTTGCCGTTAATAACCGCGGCGAACAAGGTGTCGGCGCCTTCCAGCAATTCCGAGCGCTTGCCGATATAATCGTTGAGTTTCGGCCGGGTCGCGAACAGCGAACCGTGGCTGTTAAGCTCGGCGATCGAGAATGGCGGCACTGGGCCGGATGCATTTCCGAAACTCACGAATAATCCGCGCGGTTTCAAGCAGGACAGTGAACCCGGAAAAGTGGTTTTACCGACGCCGTCATAAACCACGTCGCATAGCTCATTGCGGCTGATCTGCTTGACGCGCGCGACGAAATCCTCCTCGTTGTAAAGGATCACGTGATCGCAACCGTTGGCGAGTGCAAGGTCCGCCTTCGCCTTCGAGCCGACTGTCCCAATGACGTGTGCACCGAGTGCTCGGGCCCATTGGCACGCCAGCAGGCCGATGCCGCCGGCGGCAGCGTGAATCAACACCCGATGGTGCGGCTCGACTTTGAATGTTTTGTGCAGCAGATACCACACCGTCAGCCCCTTCAGCATCAGGACCGCGCCCTGTTCGTATGTGATGTGGTCCGGCAGCTTCACGAGCTTTTCCGCGGGGATATTCCGTTCGCTCGCATAACCTCCGAGATTGAAATAGTAGGCGACGCGGTCGCCCGGATGGAAATTAGTCACGCCGGGCCCAACCGCCAGCACTTCGCCGGATGCTTCATTGCCTGCCACGAATGGCAGCGCCGGCGCCTTGTACAGGCCGGTGCGATAATACACGTCGATGAAGTTAAGCCCGATCGCATGCTGACGGATGCGGACCTCGCCGGATGCAGGCGCGGGCACGTCGACGGCTTCATAGACCAGCGCTTCTGGTCCCCCTACCTTGTGCACCCGCACAGCCTTGGTCATATCAGCTCTCCTCGACTTCCAGACGATCAAACGAAAGGCATCGAGGCTTCGTTGTCAACTCAAGGCCCGGCAACTTCCGGAGTGCTCAGTTGGCGGCTCCTCTGCGGTTGCGTCTCGCTAGCACGTTGAAGAACTCAACGGCGGCCGAAAATGCGATGGCGAAGTAGATGTAGCCGCGCGGGATGTGAAATTTGAATCCATCGGCAACCAGCGCAACACCGATCAGCACCAGAAAAGCCAGTGCCAACATTTTAGTGGTCGGATGGTCGGCTACAAACCGCGCCACCGGCCCGGACGAGGCATACATGATCACACAGGCGATGACGACCGCTGCGATCATGATTTCGAGATCCTGCGCCATTCCAATCGCTGTGATGATTGAATCCAGCGAGAACACCATATCGATGATGACGATCTGTAGAATTACCCAAAAGAACGCGCCGCTCTGGTGCTGCCCATTACGCTCGGGGTCATGCGCTTCCACTTCACCGTGAATCTCGTGAGTTGCTTTTGCAATGAGAAAAAGGCCGCCACCGATCAGAATGATGTCGCGCCATGAAAAACCCGTACCCTTGATGGTGACTACGTCTTGCGTCAGCCCGATCAGCCATACCAGGATCGTCAGCAATAGAATCCGAAATGCGAGCGCCAGCGCCAACCCGATCTGGCGCGCGCGTTTCGCCTGCCGTTCGGGAATTCGCGAAACGATCACCGACAGGAAGATGACGTTGTCGATGCCGAGAACTATTTCCAGGGCAGTCAAGGTCAGCAAAGCCGCCCAGGCTTCCGGGCTGGTCCACAACTCGATCATCGGAACAAAGATCTTGCGGTGCGAATTACGAAGTCCAGCCCGATAATATACGCGGCTATGGCACACAACGCCGCGGTTACCAGCAAGGACACCTCGAAGTTGTAGGCTACGGTGATGATCGCAAGCACCGCCCAGGCTGCAATCAATGACAGCGTGAGGGAACGCAGACGAGCGACGCGTACCGGATGGAGAACGTTGAACGGTACAAACGTCAGCGCAATCAGAATGGCGACGGCAAAGCTGGAGAGCGCAGGAGGTAAATGCAGCAGGAACAGGTAGAAAGCGGCCGCATTCCACAGCGCGGGGAAGCCCCGGAAATGATTGTCATCGGCTTTCATTTGGCGGTTGGCGAAATAGAGCGCGCCTGAAACGACCACGCCCACGCCCAAAATCGCAGCCGTTACGGGCAGCAGCAGCCCACCCGCGGCGATCGCGTAGGCCGGAACGAACACGTAAGTGACAAAATCGACAA
>JAICIT010000516.1 GCA_025960445.1 Bradyrhizobium sp.
CCCCAAGCGCTTCGGAGTGGAGACCCTGCGGGACGCGATCGTCAAAGTGATGGAAGGCGACGTCTGGATACCTCCGGACACCGACCTGACCGCCGCCGCCGATCCGGACATGGCGCGGCTGCGCGACCGCCTTGTCACACTAACACCGCAGCAGGTGCGGGTGCTGATGATGCTGTCGGAAGGTTTGCTCAACAAGCAGATCGCCTATGAGCTTGGCGTCTCTGAAGCGACGATCAAGGCGCACGTATCGGCGATCCTGCAAAAGCTGGGCGTCGAGAGTCGCACTCAAGCCGTTATCGCCGCGGCGAAGATTGCTGGCGGTCAGTTCCGGCAGGGTACGCCTTCCGCATCATGATCGTGGCGTAAACACGAATTGAATTCCCGCCAATAACTGCGACAAATGTGACGGCAGAAGCCCTGCCCCTATTCCGCCGCCACCATCTGCTGCGCGCGCCATTGACCCAGCAATGCTCTCAGCGATGCCGGCTTTACCGGTTTGTTGAGCACGGCGATGTTCTCTTCTCGCGCAGTTGCCCGGACGTGGGGGCTGCGATCCGCCGTGATCAGGATCGCCGGAATACTCTCACCGAAGCGGCGGCGGATTTCCCTGATCGCTGCGACGCCGTTGCCGCGATCAAGATGGTAGTCGACCAGCAGACCGGTAACCACCAAGCCGCTAGCGGCGATCGCCTCGATGGCGGCATCGGGATCGGCCACCGCGATGACTTCCGCGTCCCACGCCGTCAGCAGCGTCTTCATGCCATCCAGAATGGCCGGATCGTTTTCGATGCAAACGATTAATGAGCCGCTCATCGGCGTTTTCGAAAGCGGAGTAGCGGTGGTGACGGCAGCGGTATAGTTGATCGCCTTTGCCGTCGGCACCGTCACCGAAAAAACCGAGCCGCCAAGGCGGTGGGAGTCCAGCGCGATGCCATGATTGAGGACGCGCGCCAGGCGCTCGACGATTGACAGCCCAAGTCCTAGGCCGCGCGCAATTCGTGCGCCCTGCTCAAGCCGGTGGAATTCCTTGAAGATCTCGCCGCGTTTTAGGACGGGAATGCCGACGCCGGTGTCATACACCCGGATCTGCAGCGATTGACCGTGACGGCGACAACCCACCAGCACGCGACCGCGCGGAGTATATTTGATCGCATTCGAGATCAGGTTCTGCAACAGCCGCCGCAGCAGCAATCGATCGGATTCGACCGGCAACGAGCACGGCACGAAACGAAGTTTCAGCCCCTTCGCGCGGGCGATCGGCGCAAATTCAATTTCGAGCGAGCGCATCAGGTCGCTCATCTTGAAGCTCGTGATCGCCGTGGTCATAGCTCCGGCGTCCAGCCGCGAAATATCCAGGAGAGCGCCCAGGATTTCCTCGATCGCTTCCAGCGACTCATCGATGTTTTCAACCAGCCGCGAATCCTCACCGCCGTTCTGGCGCTCGACGAGACTGGTGACGTAAAGCCGCGCCGCGTTCAGCGGTTGCAGGATGTCATGGCTTGCCGCGGCCAGGAAACGCGTCTTGGAGATGTTTGCGTCTTCGGCGGCGCTCTTGGCGCGCGCCAATTCCGAGTTCAGTCGCGTCAGCTCCTCGGTGCGGTCGCGCACGCGCTTCTCCAGGGTCGCGTTGGCACGCTCCAACGCTTCAGCGGCCTCGAACGAGGGGGTCACGTCCGAGAAGGTAATCACCAGTCCGCCTCCCGGCATTTGGTTCGATCGTACCTCGATGACGGTGTGACGATCGGGAAGACGTTCGAGGTATGGCTCGCCTTCGGTAGTGTAGGCGGCCAGCCGCATCTCCAGCATCGACTCGCTATCGCTTTCGTCGACGCCGGGCGGTCCGTTTGCGCCCATGAATTCGAGGATTTCCCGGAGCGGAATTCCAATCTGAATGAGGTGCAGAGGCAGCCCCAGGATCTCGGCGAACTGCCGGTTCGAGCAGATCAGTTGCAAATCGGTATCAAACACTGCGATGCCCTGCCGCACGTGGTTCAATGCCGTCTGCAATAGCTCGCGATTGAAATGAAGTGCCGCGTGGGAGTCGTCGAGCAGCTTCAGCGCAGCTTTCGCCGAGACGGTGCGCTTGCGCAACAGCAATGACATCACCAGTCGGGACGACGCCGCTCCAATCGAGGAGGCGATCAGATGCTCGGCGTGCTGCAGCAACTCGAAATCAGCCGGGGCCGCCGGATCGAGATTGGCATTGTGGATAAGCGCGAACGCTTCAAACGAATGCCGGGCGCGTTCGGGCCCGAGATACTGGGCGACCGTGCTTTGAATGTCTTGCACTGTGACCGTGGTGCGCCAGCGTCGAAACGTCGGCGCCATGGGTGCCAGCTGATTGGGAACGAAGTGGTCCGCCTGCAATCGTTCGATCGAGGATGGCTGGCGCGTCAGCGATAGCACCACATAAGCCAGGATGTTGAGTGAAAGCGACCAGAGCACGCCATGCAACAGCGGCGCTATGTCAGCTCCGAACAGGGCTTGAGGGCGCAATATCTCGATGCCGAACGGGCCATGCTGGAGCATCAGCAGCCCGGCGGTATTGCCCTCCAGGAAACTTGGAAGGAATAGCGTATACGTCCACACGGCGATGCCGATCAACATTCCGCCGATCGCGCCCCGCGCCGTGGCCCGGCGCCAGAACAGCCCGCCAAAAAACGCCGGTGCCAGTTGGGCGATGGCAGCGAAAGACAACAGCCCGATCGCCGCCAGTTGTGTATTGCCCAGTGCGCGATAGTAAAGATACGCCATGGCCATGATGCCGAAGATCGCAAAGCGCCTGACACGCAACAGGAAGTGACCAAAGTCCTTTTGGCGCATAGGTGATCGCGGATTGCGCTGGAGTAC
>JAICIT010000517.1 GCA_025960445.1 Bradyrhizobium sp.
GCCGCGCTGTTGGGCTCGTCTCTGTTCTTCATATCGGGCCTGCGATTTCTGCCGATAGCGGAAGCCTCCGCCACCGGTTTCGTCTCGCCCCTGTTCGTCACCGCGCTGTCGATCGTGTTTCTGGGCGAGAGCGTCGGCGTGCGCCGCTGGATCGCAACCGCGGTCGGGCTGATCGGCGTGCTGATTATCCTGCGGCCCGGCACCGGCGCGTTTCATCCCGCCGCGTTTTTTCCGATCGTCTCTGCGCTGGCGTGGGCCTGCACTCTGGTGATGACGCGCATGCTGAGCGGAAGGGAACACGCTCTTACTACCATGACGTATTCCTCAATCACCGGCGCTTGCATCATGTGCGCGCTGGTGCCCTTTGTGTGGGTGGCGCCGAGCTGGCACGATGTTCTGTTCGGAATCTTCATCGGCATTGCCTCGACCGCAGGGCAGTGGATTGTCGTGCTCGCGTTTCGTTACGCCGACGCTTCCGTGCTCGCGCCGTTCTCGTACACTCAGCTCCTGTGGGTCAGCATTCTCGGATTTGTCATATTCGGCGAACTTCCGGATATCTGGACCGTGGTCGGCGCGGTGTTCATTGTGGGCAGCGGGCTCTATACCGCGCATCGCGAGCGGATCAGGCGCTCGCAGCTTCTGGCGATGGACGGCGAGCTCTCCCCTAACGCGTGATCCACCACTGCTCATCTGTGCGAGGCAGCTTGTGGATCGTTCAGTTGACGAAAGCGCTCCAAGCACCCCTAATGCAACGACCGGAACACCAGGGGACGTCGTTTGCGCGCGGCCATTTTCAGAAAAGGGGAGATTGTTGCGGATACGTTGCCGGACCCGACTCCGGCCGCGGGGCAGGTGCTGGTCAAGACGCTGGCTTGCGGCATTTGCGGCTCTGATCTGCACGCGCGCAAACACGCCCATCGAATGGTCGAAATGTCGCGGCGGCTCGGTCGCACGCCGATGGATCTCGATCGCGATGTGGTGTTCGGCCACGAGTTCTGCTGCGAAGTCCTCGACTATGGACCGGCTACGCAACGCAAGCTGAAACCTGGGGCGCGCGTGTGCTCCTTGCCGGCGCTGCTGACGCCGGAGGGTCCAAAGGGCATCGGCTATTCAAACGAAAACATCGGCGGGTACGCCGAGCGCATGCTGCTCAGCGAGCCGCTATTGCTCGAGGTGCCAAACGGTCTTGCTTCGGAACATGCCGCGCTCACCGAACCGCTGGCCGTTGGTGTACATGCCGTCGCCAAGGCAAATATACGCGGCGATGAGGTGCCATTGGTGATCGGCTGCGGTCCGGTCGGGCTCGCCGTGATCGCGGCCTTGAAGCTGAAAGGATTGCATCCGATCGTGGCGGCGGATTACTCGCCGGCTCGCCGTGAGCTGGCGCAGCGACTCGGCGCTGATGTTGTCGTCGATCCCGCGCGCAGCCAGCCCTATGCGAGCTGGACCGAACACGCCGCGATGTCGCCGGAACAGAAGGCCGCGCGTCCCGCGCTGCAGGCCTGGTTGCCTGCACTCAAGCCCGCGCTGATTTTCGAATGCGTCGGAATCCCCGGCGTGCTGCAGCAGGTGTTCGAGGGCGCGCCGCGCGACGCCCGAATTGTAGTGGTCGGCGTCTGCATGGAGCCGGATCGCTCCGAACCGATGCTGGGGATCATGAAGGAGCTCAATGTCCAATATGTGCTCGGTTATACGCCCGACGAATTCGCGTACTCGCTGCGTCTGATTGCAGACGGGCAGGTCGATGCGGCTTCCCTGGTGACTGCGACAATCGGCATCGACGACGTCGCCGGCGCGTTCGCCGAGCTCGCCAATCCTGAACGGCACACCAAGATCATCGTCGAGCCCTGGCGCTGATATAGGGCCGCGCCTTGGAGCTCACGCTTGATGTCGTGGTCCTACACCGGCAGCGCGATGGAATATTTCACCTGGCTTAGCGCAAAACTGGACTCGATCGAGGCGATGCCGTCGAGTCGCGTCAGCTTGTTTTTCAAAAATGCTTCGTAAGAGGATAGATCGGCAGCGACAACGCGCAGGAGGTAGTCTCGGTTGCCCGTCATCAGGTAGCACTCAAGCACCTCGTCCCATTTCGAGATCGCCTTGGCAAACCGGTTCAGGTCTTCCTCCTTCTGACGCGCCAGTTTGATCGAGATGAAGACGCTGACGTGCAGCCCAAGCGACTTCTGGTCGACGGTCGCGATGTAGCGCGTGATCACGCCGCGCTGTTCGAGAAGCTTGACGCGGCGATGGCACGGCGAAATCGAGAGGCCAACCTGCTCGGCAAGCTGCTGCATCGTGGTGCGGCTATCACTTTGCAGAACATTCAGGATCTTGCGGTCGATGGCATCCAGGCTTTGCATTGGAATAAACTCGGGATTGCAGGGGTCAGCCTGGTAAGTTATCCCAAAATCTCCTGACTTGTCGCGAGGATTTGAGATTTTTAGACCTCGGCGCGGCGTTAACATCCCGGTCCAATCACCTCGCCGGGGATGCCGTCATGGCCATCGAGCCCGCACGCCTCGAAATGCTCTCCGCGCTGGCGCGGAAAGTCCTGTGGCTGTCGTCATGGACCATCCATCATGCCAACCACGTCAGGTCCAACGCCGACGGGCTGAAAGTCGGCGGCCACCAGGCCTCGTCGGCTTCGCTCGCCACCATCATGTCCGCGCTGTATTTCTCGGTGCTCAGGCCGCAGGATCGCGTTGCGGTAAAGCCTCATGCCAGCCCGGTCTTCCACGCCATTCAGTACCTGTTCGGACGTCAGAGCCGCGACAAGTTGGAGAATTTCCGAGGTTTCAAAGGCGCGCAGTCTTATCCATCCCGCACCAAGGATACCGATGA
>JAICIT010000518.1 GCA_025960445.1 Bradyrhizobium sp.
GGTGCCCTCGGCTTTTTGTTGTCGTCGCAGATTGCCTGAGGTAGCTTCTTCTGCAAGTGGAATTTCATTCCGTACTGCGGAATTGGCTAGCCATGGGACGACGCTCGGAGCGACTCAGCAAAGACGGAATTCTCGCCAGCGATCGTGCTGGTGAGGGCGATGTCATCCAGGTGGTGTCGCGTGCATTTGACGTGTTGCGCTGCTTCGAGGGCCATGAGGCGCGGCTTGGTAATCTTGAGATTTCCAATCGCTGCGGGCTGCCGCGATCCACAGTGTCGCGGCTGACTCATACACTCACCCGCATGGGTCAGCTCGTGTATCTGCCCCGCGATCAGAAATACCGGATCGGTCCGAGCGCAGTCGCGATGAGCACCTCGATGATGCGGGGTCTGAAACTTCGCAACCTGATCCGTTTGCGACTGCAGGAAGTGGCCGAGCAACTGCCGGGGACCGTCGGCTTTGTGATTCCGGATCGCTTCCATCTGGTGTACCTCGAAGTCGGGCGCGCTCCCAACGCACTCGGCTTGAGTTCGACCGCGGGCAGCCGGATCGCGATCGCCAGCACAGCGGCGGGGCACGCCTATACGGCCGCGCTTGACGAGAACGTCGCTGCCGGCTTGCTGGCGGAAATGGATCGCGAAATTCCCGAAAGCGCCAAACTGTTGCGTCCGCTGTTGGAGCGCAATCGGAAATGTTTGCGCGAGCGCGGCTACGTCGTTGCTTGCGGCCTCTGGAGTCCGCACATCAACGGGTTGGCAGTTCCGCTGTGGTCGCCGCAGTATCGAACTTTCGTCGTGGTCACGATCGGGCTTTTATCCGCGATGTACGATGAGAAGCGATTGCACAAGGAGGTTGCGCCGCGGATTCTCGAATTGAGCGCGGCGATCGGCGGACTGCTTGACGGGGACGATGGAGAATTGTTCGGCAATCACCCGCAGGGCAAGGCCGTTCCGGCTCCGAACCATAAGAGCAACGAAATCATCAAAGCGGAGGAAAGGAATGAACTGGAAGCCGGAGCTCGACGACCTCGCCCGGCGCGAAGCGTTCGCGCGCGAGATGGGAGGCGTTGACAAGGTCAAGCGTCAGCGCGACCAGGGCCGGCTCACCGTTCGCGAGCGGATCGACAGACTGGTCGATCCGAACAGCTTCCACGAAATCGGAGCGATTTCCGGCACCGCCGAATATGATGCGAACGGTGAACTCCGGAATTTGACCCCAGCCAACTGCGTGTTCGGGAGGGCCAAAGTTGACGGCCGAACCGTAGTCGTGGTCGGCGATGATTTCACGGTGCGAGGCGGCTCTGCGGATGCCTCCATTTCTGCGAAGCCGCTGATGGCCGAGGAGATGGCGCACGATTTTCGGCTGCCGATTATTCGCTTGATTGAAGGCTCCGGCGGCGGCGGCTCGGTCAAGACCATTGAGACAAAGGGAGCCGCCAATCTGCCGGGCGGCATAGGCGGCACACGCTGGTATTCGTACACGACTGCGAACATGGCTCGCGTGCCGGTGGTGGCCTTGGGCCTGGGCTCCGTCGCCGGACTTGGCGCGGCAAGGCTTGCCGCCAGCCATTATTCAGTGATGACCAGGAATTCGGCGATGTTCGTGGCAGGTCCGCCGGTTGTGAAGCGGCTCGGGCAAGACCTTACCAAGCAGGAGCTCGGCGGAGCCGAGATCCAGACCCGCGCCGGTGGTGTCGATGACGCTGTCGATACCGAGGAGGAGGCGTTCGCGCGCGCAAAGCGTTTTCTCTCTTATCTGCCCTCGTCAGTCTACGAATTACCGCCCACGCTTCCCTGCAGTGATGATCCGGAGCGGGCTGAGGAGTCCTTGATGAAGGCGGTGCCGCGCAGCCGCCGTCAGGTCTACAAAATGCGCCCGATCATCGAGGCGGTCGTCGACAAGGGCTCGTTTTTCGAAATGACGGCAAATTTCGGCCGTCCAGTGATTGCCGGCCTCGCGCGACTGGAAGGTCGCGCCGTGCTGGTGCTCGCCAGCGATCCCTTTCATTACGGCGGGTCTTGGACAGCCGAGGCCTGTCAGAAGGTGGTACGCTTCGTCGATCTCGCCGAGACCTTCCACCTGCCGGTAGTCTACCTGATGGACTGTCCGGGGTTCATGATCGGACTGGAGGCCGAAAAAGCAGCGACCATCCGCCACGGTGTTCGCGCTATGGCCGCGGTCAATCAGACCACTGTGCCCTGGTGCACCATCATCGTGCGCAATTCATTCGGTGTTGCCGGCGTGGTGCATCAGCCCGCGGACCGGTTTTCCTTCCGATATGCCTGGCCATCGGCTTATTGGGGGTCGCTACCCTTGGAAGGCGGTATCGAGGCGGCCTACCGCGCCGACATCGATGCCGCTGAAGATCCGAAAGCGAAGCTGCAGGAAATCGAGGATCGCCTTAACAAACTGCGCTCGCCGTTCCGGTCGGCCGAGAAGTTCTGGGTCGAAGAAATCATCGATCCCCGCAAAACCCGGTCGCTGTTGTGCGAGTTCGCGCGGCTGGCGGAGCCTCTCCGAACGCCGGGGCCGGCGACGAACATGACGATCCGGCCGTGATTGCCTGTCCTCAGGTTCAAGTCGCGACGAGCGGCTTTGGGTGCCGCGATATCGTCAGCACGATCAGCGCGGCAATGACGCAGAGCGCACCCGCAGCGAAAAACGCCGGCAGATAAGTCTCTAGCACGGTCCGTGACACGCCAGCCGCGAACGCCGATGCACCCGCGCCCAACTGATGGCCAGCGAAGATCCAGCCGAACACGAGATTGGCGCGCTCCGGTCCGAACCGCTGTGCCGTGAGCCGCACGGTCGGGGGCACCGTCGCGATCCAGTCGAGGCCA
>JAICIT010000519.1 GCA_025960445.1 Bradyrhizobium sp.
GTCGAGCGCGGAACACTGCTGGCGCTGTGGGGTGTTGAGTCCGCCTACGGCGATCCGCTGGTGCAGCAGAACCACATGCGGCCGGTATTTCCATCGCTGGCGGCGCTCGCCTGGAACGAGCCGCGTCGCCGAGCGTACTGGGAAACCGAGCTCATCAACGCGCTGCGGATCGTTGATCGCGGCTGGAGCACGCCGGAAGAAATGCGCGGATCCTGGGCCGGCGCCATGGGCCATACCCAGTGGATGCCGGAAGTCTGGCTCAATGTAGGATTAGACTATGACCATGACGGCCGGGTATCTCCGTTCGGCAAGCCCGATGATGCGCTGGGTTCCACCGCTCGTTATCTGGTCAATCGCGGAAAATATCATCGCGGCGAGCATTGGGGCTATGAAGTTCGCGGCGCCGCTTCATCGAACGGCCATCGCACCTATGCTGCCTGGGCAAACGCCGGGGTCACGCGAGCGGATGGTCAGCCATTTCCGCAGCCGAATGCGAGAGCGCAGATGTGGGTGCCGGTGCCAGGCGGGCCGCAATTCCTGCTGGGACCGAACTTCTACTCGGTCCGTAGCTACAACCCGTCCATGAACTACGCATTGGCTATTTGCCATCTCGGCGACCGGATATTGGGCGGGCCGCCATTCATTCAGCCGTTTCCTGGTTCGGAGCGCGCGCTGACGCTCGCCGAAGTGCAGGAAATGCAGGTCCGGCTCACCAAAGCCGGCTTCGACACCGGCGGTACCGACGGCCGCGTCGGCAACGACACGATGAAAGCGATCAGGGATTATCAGACCAAAACCGGCCTGCTACCTGCCGACGGGTATGGGGGCCTGAAAGTGCTAGCTCGCTTAAGGCAAGGTGGCTAGGGGCCGGGATCATCTAATGACCGGCGGCCCCTGGTCCGGGACAGCGACGTCGAGCACGCGCAACTGCACCCGCTCGGTGCCCTGCCATCGATCTACCGCGAGCGAACCTGCCACGTGGAGCGGCTGCCCGCGATTGGCGACCAAGGCATTCCCGAGCTTTTGTCCGATTGAGCGAAACGCGATACCATTCACGAGGGCACCGTCGCCAGATTTGAACCGCACGCGCAAATGCGCCTGTCCGACTTCATCGGCATAGACCAATTGATGCGAAGGCAGCGCCATGACGGGTTCTGGATTGCCGCTGCCGAAGGGCCCAGCCCGATTGAGGGTCGATACCAATTCCGGTGTCACCGCACGCGCGCTGACTGCGCCATCGATAAAGAGTTCATTGACATGGCGCGACTGCGCTACGTCATGAGCCAATGCGCTTTCCATATAGGCGCGGAATTCCGCCAAGGCATCTTTGCGCAAGGTGACTCCTGCGGCCATGGCGTGTCCGCCGCCCTTCATCAGCAGGCCGCCTTTCACCGCCTGACGCACGGCCTTACCGAGATCGACGCCGCCGATGGAGCGGCCCGAACCGGTGCCGATGCCGCCCGGCTCAAGCGCAATGGCAAAGGCGGGGCGCGAGAATTTTTCCTTTAGCCGAGACGCGACCAGCCCGACTACGCCGGGATGCCAACCCTCCGACGCGGTAACGATGACGGATCCTTTGTCTTCCAGTCCAAGCGAGGCAAGCGCCTCGGCTTCAGCTTGCGCCTCGGCCATCTGTTCGATCACCCGACGCTCGGTGTTCAGACGATCAAGCTCTGCGGCGATCCGCGCGGCCTCGGAGACGTCGCCCTCCAGCAACAAGCGGACGCCGAGATCGGCCCGCCCGATCCGGCCGCCTGCGTTGATGCGTGGCCCCAGCATGAACCCGAGATGCCACGCCTCAGGCGGACCGTTCAGTCGTGAAACGTCCATCAATGCGGTATGGCCGACGTGATCCCGGCGGCGCATAGCGATCAGGCCTTTTGCCACAAAGGCCCGATTCAGCCCGATCAACGGGGCAACATCGGCCACTGTACCGAGCGCAACGTGATGCAGCATGCCGAGCAAATCCGGCTCCGGCAATTCGCTGGTCCAGAAATCTCGCGCCCGCAGTTCGCGATTGACCGCCACTAACGTTACGAGCACGAGGCCGACAGCGGCGAGATGGCCGAGCCCCGAGAGATCATCAAGCCGGTTCGGATTTACGAGCGCATCGGCCTCAGGCAATTCCTCGCCGCATTGGTGATGATCGATAATAACGACCGACATTCCCAAGCGACGCGCTTCAGCTACCGGTTCAAGGCTGGTGCTGCCGCAATCCACCGTGACCAGCAGGGTCGCTCCCTTGCCAGCGAGCATGCGGACTGCTTCGACGTTCGGGCCGTAGCCTTCGAAAATCCGATCCGGAATATGGATCAGCGGATCGAGCCCGCAATGGCGCAGGTGCCAGGCTAGCAGCGCGGCGGATGTGGCGCCGTCAACATCGTAGTCACCGAAGATCGCGACTTTCTCGCCGCTTATGGCTGCCTCCGCGATACGCGTGGCCGCAGCTTCCATCTGCGTGATCGTGTGCGGATCCGGCATCAATTTGCGGATGGTCGGATCGAGAAAATCCTCGACCGCCTCGAGTTCGACATCGCGACCCGCCAGCACTCGCGCCAGCATCTCCGGCAATTGATATCGCTGCGCGATCGCCAGCGCGCGGGCGGCGCCACGGGCATCGAGCCGATCGCGCCACAGCCTTCCGGTCGCGGAATGTGAAACGCCGAGGAACGCCGCTGGCGTTTCGAGGGGCAATGCGGATGCAAGGAGTGTCATGATGCTTCCAAAGATAAGCACGAAGCACGACGCCCGGTCGATTCGTTTGCGTCAGCTAGGTGAGTATAATTCGGCGAACGCTCTGCGCGACAAACCGGAATCCGAAGCCCTCTA
>JAICIT010000520.1 GCA_025960445.1 Bradyrhizobium sp.
GACGATGAGGGCGCGAACGAAATTGGTTGCGGCGTGCCGATCGCAAATCCCGCCGCCAGAAAAGCGAGGATCAGCACGACCTTCAGTATCGTCGAGATCAATTGGAAGATGCCCGAATGCCTGATGCCGCTGAGTTGAACGAGCGATACCAGCCAGACGACGGCAAGGGCGAGTGCCAGCGGCGATCCATTCGGCAGCAACGATTTTCCATATTCGCCGAATGCCATCGCCGCCAGCGCCACCGGAGCGGCGAAGCCGACGGTCGCCGACACCCATCCGGCCAGAAATCCGAGCGAGGGGTGGAAGGCGCGGCTCAGGAAATTGTATTCGCCGCTCGAACGCGGAAACATTGCGCCGAGCTCGCTATATGAAAGCGCGCCGCACAACGCGACGATCCCGCCGGTCGTCCATAGCAGCAGAATCGAAAAACCGGAGGGAATGTCCTTGAGCTGAAAGCCGAGGCTGGTGAAAACCCCGACGCCAACCATGTCGGCGACGACAATGGCTGTCGCCACGATGACCGAGACGTTGGGACCGCCCGTAGTGAGCTGGGCCGGCCAGGCCGTGCCCCGTGTTTCTGATCCCACCATATTAGTCCGCGTCCCTCGGCGCCCCGCATTGCGCCAGCGACTTTTCTCACCATGCAGGCTGATCCCTGTGAATTGAAGCAATGTTAAGAACGGCCTCGATCCGCGAAATATTTGGTACGCAAATACCTTGCAAACATCGCCATCGACAGTCGTTGCGAAGAGCCGGCCATCGCCTCACAATCAGGCCACGGTTTCGTGCGTCTGATCCCGTTCGCGATGGGAGTTTTTGAAAAGCTTAACGTCACTTCAATGGTGACGAGCTGACATATGCCGATCGCCGGCGGACCTTAGGGCAGTGGGTAGATGGTCGGGGTGGTATTTCAAGCGCCTGATCGCACAGGCCGGGCGACATCACCGCTCCGGGCCAGAAATTTGCGGCGCGCTAATGCATATGCCTGGCGCGGCATTTCTACACTCTTTGGGGTTATTCCGTTGTGTCTCGTTCTCGTCCAGTGCGGACAAGCGCCAGAGGCCGGTACGCCTGCAGCTCATTCGCAAGTCTCGTCAGATGACACGTTCGAGGACCGTTTTCCAAAAATGCCTTCTGGCGAGCGCATGCCGGCGGCGAATAAAAATGAGCAGCGCCAGCCGGTGGGCACTGTCGGCATCACCGATGAGCGTGCGGCATATCGCGTGGCTTCGTTGGCCCCGACCACACCCTACCAAGCTCAGCAGCGAGAAGACCAAACGACCTTGGTCAGCCTGAGATCTTCGGCCTTTCCGTTCTTCGGCAACAGTCCCGTTACGGACCAGCCATTCCTGAATGTTTCCAAAGATGGACGCCGCGGTCATCGCAGCTTGGGCGGTCGGGTTTACTGGCAAAACGAGACCTATAGCGACAGCCGCGTGCTGATGCATGTCCCGCAATATTTCGACATTCGCAAACCCGGTGTCATCGTCGTGTTTTTCCACGGCAACGGAGCCACCTTGGAACGCGACGTGCGCGACCGGCAATTGGTGCCGCAACAGATTTCGGAGTCCGGTGTCAATGCCGTGTTGCTCGCGCCCCAGCTTGCGGTCGATGCCGCCGATTCCAGCGCCGGAAAATTCTGGCAGCCGGGCGGGCTGAAACAGTTCGTATCGGAATCAGCCGGTCATCTTGCTCGCCTCTACGGAGACCCTGAAGCGGCCAGGACATTTGCGAAGCTGCCGGTGATTATTGTCGGATACAGCGGAGGTTTCATGCCGGCGGCCTGGAGCCTTGAAGTGGGCGGCCTCGGCGGTCAAGTACGCGGCGTGTTCCTGCTCGACGCCATCTACGGCGAATTGGACAAGTTCGCATCCTGGATCCAGAACAATCGGTCCGGCGTTTTCGTCAGCGCTTACACGCATTTCACGAAAAGGCACGACGAAGATTTAATAAGAATGCTCGGAGAAAAAGGCATTGCCGTCTCCGATACGATGGATGCCCCACTGCGGCCCGGCAGCGTCGTCTTTATCAATACCGCTGAGACCGCCTCGCATCGCGATTACGTCACCCACGCCTGGACGGAAAATCCGCTCACGGATGTGCTCGTCAAGATCGCCGCAACTCCGGCGCTCACGAGAGTTGCGACAACCGGACCATCTTCAGCCCGATGACAAGGGGCTCATCCGCCGGCCTCAGAATTTCGGGATTTTCTCGGCGAAGCCGTTGAAACAGGTCAGCCGTTCGTCTTCTTCCTTGGTGAAACGGCAGTCCGCAACAGCTTTCGCGGCCGGCGCCTTGGGATTGGGCTTTGGCGGGAAGATTGCATCGTAGCAATCCAGCCGCCCCTTGGTGCCGTCTTCAATTTCGAGACACGCCTGCAACTTCTCGGCAACCGACTGGTGTTTCTGCTTGGCGGCGGCGACATTCCGCGGCTTGACCTGCACCAGCGGCTTTCCGCCGACGGTCGGCGGCTTACTCGCACGCGGCGCGGTGGCTTCCGCCGGTGCGGCCCCCTGAGCGGCTGCCGCGCCGGAATACATGACGAGAACGAGCGCGAGCATTGCTTTCATGTCAGCCCCCAGTTCACTGAATCCTCGTTTGTCGATGTAAGGCAACGCAAGCTTTGAGTCGAGCCGGCTCGCAGCGTCCGACCGGAAATCCCTGGGCAAAAGTGGGCGGTGTAACAGCGTCGGCTCGAGTCGTTTAGGCGCGTACCCATAGTCCGGTTCAGCAATCGCAGTTCAACTGGGTCCCGGTTGAGCCTAGTGAACGTGGGCTGGATCGGTCACTTCGCCCTCCTCCACGCAAACTCCAGCGTCACGCCTGCA
>JAICIT010000521.1 GCA_025960445.1 Bradyrhizobium sp.
CAAGGCGCTGCTCGGTTCGGAAACCGAGCAATGGTCGAAAGTCGGCGATCAGGTGCGCAAGGTGCGCGACATGTTCGGGCCAAAGACGCCGCTCGGCAAACGTCGCACCCAGTTTGCGGATGCGCCGGAGCACGATCTTGCCGCCATCGAGGAGGCGTTCGTCGAGCGCGAGCCGGTCACCGTGGTCGTGTCCGACAAAGGCTGGGTCCGTACGCTGAAGGGTCAGGTGTCCGACCTGTCGGGGTTGACCTTCAAGACCGACGACCAGCTTGGCTTTACGTTTTTCGCCGAAACCACCTCGAAGCTCCTGCTGTTTGCAACCAACGGAAAATTTTATTCACTCGATGTGGCAAAGCTGCCGGGCGGCCGCGGCCACGGTGAGCCGATCCGCATGTTCATCGACATGGAGCAGGATGCGGCCATCGTGTCCCTGTTCGTCAACAAAGGCGGGCGCAAGTTCCTGATCGCGAGCCATGAGGGGCAAGGCTTCGTGGTGAACGAGGACGACTGCGTCGGCAACACCCGCAAGGGCAAGCAGGTCCTGAACGTCGAAATGCCGAACGAAGCTCGCGCGATTGCGACCGTCAACGGCGATACGGTTGCCGTGATTGGCGAGAACCGCAAGATGCTGCTGTTTCCGATCGATCAGGTGCCTGAGATGGCGCGTGGCCGCGGCGTTCGCTTGCAGAAATACCGCGACGGCGGATTATCCGACGTCACCACCTTCGATGCCAAGGAGGGCCTGGCCTGGAAGGACTCCGCGGGGCGCGACTTCAGCGCCACCATGAAAGAGCTCGCCGACTGGCGCGGCAACCGGGCCGACGCCGGCCGCTTGCCGCCGAAGGGCTTTCCGAAGTCGAACAAATTCGGCCGAAGCGTGGAATAGGCGCAAGGTCGCGGCCGCGCCTGGCCGCGCTCAATACCTGATTGCGTCCCAACGCTAGCGGGGCATCACCACCTGATCGGTAGTGTCGCCGCTATATGTCCTCACTCGATCACTGCGCCTTGGCAACAGCCGTTGTGTCCAGAGCGTTACGAATGCCCTGCGCAAGTTTTAGCGCATCGTCATTGGCCCAGAAGTGAATGAAGAACATGCGCGGCTGTTCATCGAGCATGTGGCTGTGGATCGCCGTTACCTCGATATTGCCGGCCCGCAGCGCCCGTACGAGTGGGTTGACCTCATTGCCCGTCACGAGAAAATCGCCGGTGATCGCGGCCTTGCCATTGCCGGTCGGCTGGAAGTTTATTCCATTGGCGCCGCCGAGCGGCCCGGTGACCTTCATTCCACTCTCGGTGGCCGGATCGCGTCGCGGTACGCCGAATTGATACACGCCGCCAGCGGCATGGCCCTTGACCCCCATGATCTGATCGAGCTTCGCCGTATCGAGATCGACCGCAGGGGCGGGACCGGCAGTGGTGGCAGGCGTATCGAATGGCGTTTTGCTCGCCGCAAGCGCCGAACGAATTGCGGTCGCCATCTTCACGGGATCACCATGGCCGCCGACATGCATGTAGAAGGTTGCCGGCGAAGCGCGCAGAATGTGGTTATGCACCGCTGTGATCTCGAGCCCGCTCTCAATCAACTTTGTCATGACAGGATTGATCTCGGTTTCGAGCAGCACGAGATCACCCATCACCATCGCCTCATCGTGCATCGGCGCGAATGCGACCCAGCCCCCGAGCGCAAGCGCGGGCTTTATCGTAACGCCGTCGAGCGTGACGTGCAGATCGCTGCGCGGCAATCCGTAGCGATGCACATCCCCGGAAACGGCGGCGGTCTTGCCCAACGCGGTATCGACTTTTTTCCAGTCGATCTCGGCTGCCTGCGCTAACGCGGGCAAGCCAGCGCCCAACAACGTCAAAAATATCAGAGATCGTTTCATCATTCTCTCCTTGGTGTCTGCCCCAAAGCTTCAATCGATGCTATTCAGATCAACCCCAGCAGACGCAACAAAATCCCGGCGGCGCATGAACCTCCCAGAACCGTGAGCATGCCGATGTTGAACCGGAAGATTGCGGTCGCGGCGGCGACCGCAAGAATGAGCGCGGGAATGTCGACGCTAGACAGCACCGGCAGGTCGAATGACAACCCGAACGACCGAACCGGCGAGGTCTGCCGGAACACTGTGTGCAGCGCGAACCAGACCGATAGATTGAGGATCACGCCGACGACGGCGGCGGTGATCGCGGTCAGCGCGCCCGCCAGTGCCTTGTTGTCGCGCAGAATTTCGATGAATGGGGCGCCCAGGAAGATCCAGAGGAAGCACGGGGTGAAAGTGACCCAGGTCGCAAGCAGTCCGCCAAGCGTACCCGCCAGCATCGGCGACAGCGTGCCGGGATCGCGATAGGCGGCCATGAAGCCGACGAACTGCAGCACCATGATCAGCGGCCCCGGCGTAGTCTCGGCCATGCCCAGCCCATCGAGCATTTCGCGCGGGCCTAACCAATGATAGTGCTCGACCGCCTGTTGCGCGACATAGGCCAGCACCGCGTAGGCGCCTCCGAAAGTCACCATCGCCATTTTACTGAAGAACAGCGCAATCTGACTGAACACATTATCGTTGCCGAACGCGATCAGGAGCGCGCAGACCGGCACCAGCCACAGCACGAGCCATATGGCGCTGACCTTCAGCGCTCGCGGCACACTGGGCCGGACGTGGTCAGGCAATTCCTCGCCGAGCATGCTGTCGACGGCGGCCGCATTTTTGCCATCGCCGTGCGGCACGGCCGCGAATTCCGGGCGCGCGGTTTTGGCGCCGAAATATCCGATGAGGCCGGCGCCGATGATGATGATCGGAAACGGAACGTCGAA
>JAICIT010000522.1 GCA_025960445.1 Bradyrhizobium sp.
CAGAACAGAATGTCTGAGGCGGCGAGCATGCGCTCGATCTCGTCAGTCGCCTCCGTGACCGAACGCAACGAGGTGTCGATCGTCAATTCGCTATCGGTGGGCGGCTCGTAATCGCCGCTGATGCCGGTAAATGCCGGCAGCGTTCCGGCGCGCGCCTTGGCGTAATGCCCCTTGGGATCGCGGCTTTCGCAAACTTCGGCCGGTGTCGCGACATAGATTTCACGGAAAGAATCATCGGCGATCCGGCGCGCCGCAGCGCGATCTTCGCGCGAGGGCGAAACCGCGGCGACTATCGCAATCTGGCCGTTCCGCGCCAGATGTGCCGCGACTTCGGCCAGCCGCCGAATGTTTTCGCGACGATCCGCGGCAGAGAAACCGAGATCGCTATTGAGGCCGGCGCGCAGTGTGTCGCCGTCGAGCAGTACGGGCGAACCGCCATTGCTGAACAGCTTGCGTTCGAGCGCTCGCGCCAGGGTCGATTTGCCTGAACCCGGCAAGCCGGTCAGCCACAGCACCGCGCCGCGGTGGCGATAACGGGCCGAGCGCTCATCGGAGCGCAGCGCGGATTCCACCGGCACGATCTCGGCGCGGATGGCGCGTTGCTCCGCGCCCGCCGACAACACCAACCCGCCGCCGGCAATGCGCCCATCGATCTCGATCACCAGCCGACCGGTGCGCGGATTATCGGCATAGGGGTCGGCTGCCACCGGCTGCGCCAGCGAAATCTCGATCTCACCGACGTGATTGCGGGCGATGGACTTGTTCTCAACACTCGCCAGTTCACCGGGATCGACCGCTTTCTCGATTGCGACGATGCTGGCGCGGCTTTCCCGCGTGCCGAGCCGGACCAGTATGGACGCGCCCGTTGTCAGCGGCTTGTCGTGAAGCCAGAAAATGCGCGCGCGAATGCGCCGTGCCTCCCGCGGGCTGGATCCAACATGGGCGATGACGTCGCCACGTTCGACGAACAGTTCGCGATCGAGCGTGACGCCAACGGATTGTCCCGCGCCCTGGCTGCCACTGATCGGCCCGGCTGGCCAACCTTCCAGGCTCTTGATCCTGGCTACTTTTCCCGCCGGCATGATCACGATCTCGTCGCCGACGGTGAGCTGACCGGATTCAACACGCCCCGTCACAATGCGACGATCATCGAATTTATAGATCGCCTGCACCGGAAGCCGTAGCGCGAGTTGTTCGAGCGGCCGCGCCGGTTCGAGTGCGTCGAGCGCCTCGACGACGGTTGGTCCCTTGTACCAGCTCACGCGCTTCGTGCGCTTGGCGACACCGTCGCCATCGCGGGCGGAAATCGGAATCAGCGCCGATGGCGTGATCCCGAGACCTTCAAGATGACTGGAGATCTCATCGGCGATCGCCGTGAATCGGGCCGCGCTGAAATCGACGCGGTCCATTTTGTTGACGACGACGGCGACCTGTTTGACCCCAAGCAGGTGCAAAAGATAGCCGTGGCGTCTGGTTTGGTCGCGCACGCCTTCCAGCGCGTCGATAATGAGCAACGCGCCATCCGCCTGCGAGGCGCCGGTGATCATGTTGCGCAGGAATTCGGCATGACCGGGCGCATCGATCAGCACGATGTCGCGGGAGCCGGTGCGAAACCTGATCTGAGTCGTATCGATCGTGATGCCCTGGTCGCGTTCGGTCTGGAGCGCATCGAGCAGGAACGACCATTCGAATGGCATGCCCCGGCGGGCGCTGACCGCTTTCAGCATCTCGAGCTTGCCTTCGGGCAGGCTTCCGGTCTCGTGTAGTAGCCGGCCGACCAGCGTCGACTTGCCGTGATCGACATGCCCGACGATGACAATGCGAACCTGTGGCCGGGTGGTGCCGTTCGGCGTTGCCGATATCGAAGTCGTCACGAGCATATTCATCGGATCACCCAGCGAAAATGATAATTCAGAGATAGCCCGCGACCCGTAGTCGCTCAAACGCGTCTTCTGTTTCGTGATCGAGCGCGCGGCCTGAACGTTCCGGCACCTTGGTGCTTTCCAGTTCGATCAGAATTTCCTCGATGCTCGCAGCGTTTGAATCAACGGGATTGGTGATGTCCTGGTCGCCGAGCGAGCGATAGCGCTTGCCGTCTTTGGCCAGGTAAAGCGGAATAATCGGAATGTTTTCGCGCTTGCTGTAGGCCCAGATGTCGGCTTCGGTCCAATTCAGGATCGGGTGAATGCGTAAATGTGATCCCGGTGGCGGTGAAGCATTGAACTGGTCCCAGAATTCCGGCGGCTGGTCACGCACATCCCATCCGCCCTCGGTGCCGCGCGGCGAGAACACCCGTTCCTTCGCCCGAGTAGCTTCTTCGTCACGACGAATGCCTGCAATCAGGCCGTCGAAGCCGTATTTGGCCAGCGCGAGCTTCAACCCCTCAGTCTTGCGCGCGGCGGATCGCGCGGCCGGCGGCAGGGTCGGATCGACAGTCTCCAGCGGGGGACAAAGTTCGATCCGCAGATCAAGCTCCCATTCCTTGCCGTAGCGGTCGCGGAACGCGTACATCTCCGGAAACTTCTTGCCGGTGTCGACGTGCAAGGCGGGGAATGGCACGCGGCCGAAGAAGGCTTTGCGCGCGAGCCAGATCATGACATTGGAGTCTTTGCCGAGCGACCACAACAGCGCCAGCTTCTTCAGCCGCGCAAAGGCTTCCCGGAAAATGTAAATGCTTTGGGCCTCGAGCGCGTCGAGGTGATCCATCGAAGGCCGCACCGGGCGAATAGCGGGGGAAAATTGCCGGACATCAGAGTCCCCTGAGTCTCTGGCCGGCTGATCCTGAAGCGATGGAGGGCTCGGG
>JAICIT010000523.1 GCA_025960445.1 Bradyrhizobium sp.
TAAAGCTGTCCGGCTGCGGCGAGGAAATCGGCCTTGCTATCCTGCCCCCAGGCGTAGTCCTGGTTGATCGCGGACAGCGTGTCCATCTTGACGTTCTTCGCCTTCATGTACCGGATGAGCCCGACATTATCCATCGTGGCGTGCGCGGCGGTACGGAATACGTAATTGTACTTCGCTTCCTCAAAGATGCGCGGTGTGCCGCAATCCATCAGCACCAGCATCTTCTTGAGCTCTTCGGCGATCGGAGCTACCGCGAGGCAATCGCCCGAACCGATGTAGCCGAGCACGACGTCGACATTGTCCCGCTCATAGAGGTTGCGCAATTCCTGCACCTGCTTGGTCGCGCCGCCGTTCTCGTCGATGACGACCGGCTCGATCTTCATGCCGCCAAACCCGACCTTGTCGTAAGGGGCGGGCGCGGCACCCTTGTTCAACTGGTCGATGACGAATTGGCCGCCATTCCGTGCCGGGATGCCGAAGCTGTCGGCGGCGGGCCCGGACAGGAATGTGACGATGCCGAGCTTGAAAGTATCTTCCGCTGACGCAGACCCCGCCAATGTGGTGGCGGCGACGGCTGATAACAGCGCGGCGATGCGGTGAATCCGCGAAAATGGCCTCATGATTTCCTCCCTGGGATTGCTTCGTTCGAGCTTCGGCTTTTTGCTGCGCCGATTTCTATGGCCCGGCGTTTGGCATGAGTTTAGGCGGGCTTTTCATGCGCGTCTACGACCTCGAAGGCCTTCCCCCCGCTGCCAAGGTCCTGGGGTTAAAGGAAGCCGGCGCGTAGTCTTAGCTCGCGCTGATCGGCCGCGGTCAGCAATCCGATCAGCACCTGCGCCTGCTTGGCACTGGCGGCGCGGGTGGTCACGGCCGAGGTGTACATGGTCGCGAGTTCGTAGCCGCTCGGCAGCGAACCCGATAATTTTACGCCGGGCGTACTGATGATTTCGGTGGCTTGCGTGCAGCCGATCGGCCGCAACGCATCGGAATCGGCGAGGTGTCGCATCGCGGTCGCGCCATTCGGGTAGATTTTAAGACGCGCCGCCACCTCATCAGCTACGCCCAGCTTTTGCAGAACCTTTGCCACATGAATGCCCGCGGTCGAATTCGTGGTATCGGGCACGAAGATTGCGTCGGCCGCCAGCAACGCGGCCCGCAGGCCAGCGCCATCCGCGACGCTCACCTTGGCATCGTCGGCGCGCACCGCCATCGCCGTCTCGACCAGGCCGACATCGGCGATCGTGGCTGGATCAGCCCAATTCTCATCCGCTATTTTCGCGACGATCGGCGCGGTTAAGATGACCAAGTCTGCAGGCTTGCCGTTGCGAAGTTTCTCGGCCATGGCGCCAACCGCGCCGAACTCGCCGGCGATATCGAACCCGGTCAGATGTTTGAACTTTGGCGCAAGGCTCGCGACCAGCCCCTGCGCCGCACCGCCGCCGAGAATGTTCAGGCTCGCCATCAGCTCGATTCCATGGCCGCGATCAGGCGTTCGCGGGTAATGGGCAAGTCCCGAACGCGGACCCCGAGCGCGTCAAAAACGGCGTTCGCAATCGCCGCCGTGACGGGCCCGTGGGCAGCTTCGCCGGCGCCGACCGGTCCATGATCGGGCCGCTGAATCAATTCGACCTGCACCTCCGGCACCTCACTGAAGCGGAGGATTGGATACGCGCCCCAGCTATTGCTTGTGATGCGCCGGTCATCAAAGCGCACGCGCTCCTTCAAGACCCAGCTCGTCGCCTGGATCGCGCCCCCTTCGATCTGGTTTATGACTCCATCAGGGTTGATCGCTTCGCCGACGTCGACCGCGATCGTCAGCCGATTGACGCGGATATCCTCCGCGCCCTCGACCTCTGCGATCACCGCACAATAGGCGCCGGTGTTCTTATATCGCGCAAAGCCAATGCCATGGCCGCGACCCGGTTGCTTTTGCGGCTTCCAGTTCGCTTGTCGGGCGACCTGGCGGATAACGTCCTGCGCTCGCGTGTCCCGCAAATGACGCAAACGGAAAGCGACGGGATCCTCGCCGCGTTCGCTTGTCAGTTCGTCAATGAAGGATTCGATCGCAAACACATTGCCTTGCCCGCCCAATGTTCGCAGTGCGGAAGTTCGGATCGGCATGGTGAGCAGGCGATGGCACTCGATCTGCCAGGACGGGAAATCGTACAGTGGCACGGAGTTGCGATCGGCGCCGCCGCCGTTGGCCTGCGGCGGATTGGTGGAAATATAGCGCGGGAACGGGTCTTTCAATTCGGTCGCGGCCAGCAAGGCGGGCTGGGGCGCGCGCCCCGGCCGCGCGACGTGACCGTTGCTCCAGATGCTGTGACGCCACTGGACGACATCGCCTTGGGCATCAAGACCTGCCTCGATCTCGATTGTCATGGCCGCGCCGAACGGCGCATGCGTCATCTCGTCTTCGCGCGACCATTGCACGCGCACCGGCCGACCGCCGGCCGCTCGCGCCAGCAGAACGGCGTCCAGCGCCACGTCGTCGGCGGCGTTGTGCCCGTAGCAACCGGCGCCTTCCATGTGCTCGACCGTGATATTCTCGATCGGCAATTTCAGCACCAGCGCCAGATCGGCCCGTAGGAAATAGACGCCCTGGCTGTGCGTCCAGACATGAACACGCTCGCCAGTCCACTGCGCCATCGCGCAGGATGGCGCGATCGAAGCATGGGCAATATAGGGCCGCGTATATTGCCGCCGGATGCTGCGTTTCGTCTCTGACGCTGCGGTGGCGGTTCGTGTGTCAATCACGGTCGTGTCGGTGGGTTGAGTCTTAA